>JBOFKE010000001.1:0-2326 GCA_051657185.1 Bacteroidales bacterium
AACATTGACAATACGGAAAAGACCCAGGAAAAGAAAAGCAATGGCAGCACGCCGGTTAATACAGCAAACACCACGGATTCCGGAGATATTCTATTTCTTGTATAATCCCCTTTGCTTGACTCTGATCGCGCATAGTTACTGGTATTTATTAAGAATAACGGAGGCACACGACTTAAAGCTGCGGCACTAATCAGTAATAGCGGAAAGACATGCATATCGACACTCATAAAAATCATTCCTTTCATCAGGAAAAGTAAAATAAGTGCGATCACTCCATAAACGCCGATATGACTATCTTTCATAATAGCCAGAATCCGCTCTTTATTATACCCTCCGCCAAAACCATCAAAAAAGTCAGCCAATCCGTCCTCGTGCATACATCCGGTAATCAAAGCAAGTCCGGCCAATGTCCCGATAACTGCAATTTGCAGATTAAACCAATAAGACAAGAACAAATAGATTATACTGCCGGCAATTCCTGTTACTATACCAACCAGCGGAAAATAACGAAAGCTGTCTGTCATTATCTTTTCTGACCAGTTTAATTTGATCGGCGAAGGCAATCTGGTATAGGAAACAAGAGCGGTAAAAAAAAGATTCAACTCTTTTTTCATAAGTTTCAGAGATTATTTATCAACTTGAAATACCTGTGCACTGTCAAAATCTGCCATCTCATTTAAAAACGTTACTGCAGATTGAATAATCGGATAAGCTAATGCAACACCTGTTCCCTCACCCAAACGCAAGTCAAGCTGAAGAAGCGGATCTGCTTTCAGGTATTTCAACATCAGAATATGTCCTTTTTCATTCGATGAATGAGAAAAAATTGTATTCTTCAATATACCCGGCTGCATTTCATACGCACTGATAAAAGCAGATGTCGCTATAAATCCATCGGCCAGGATCAGCATATTAAGTTTCCATGCTTCAAGAATGGCTCCGCACATCATTGCAATTTCCAATCCGCCAAAAGTAGCTAAGACTTCTAAAGGAGCCTTCGGATCGTATTTACTTGCTACCTGACTTAAGATATTAAGTTTATGCTCCACTCCTTTTTCATCCAATCCTGCTCCCCGACCCACACATTCACTCAACGGATAGCCTGAAAACTTATGTAACAATAAAGAAGCAGCTGATGTATTACCGATCCCCATTTCGCCGAATCCGATAATATTACATCCTTCTTCAAACTCTTTACGCACCATTTCTCTACCTACAGACATCGCTTTCAGACAAGTATCGACACTCATTGCCGGTTGAAGCAACATATTTGCTGTACCTCGCTGAATTTTCCGATGAACGATTGGCAAATCTTCTGCGAAATCATAATCGACTCCGCCGTCTATTACCTTCAATTCTATACCGTGCTGACGCGAAAACACATTAATTCCCGCACCTCCATTCACAAAATTCATTACCATTTGATGTGTAATTTCCTTCGGGCAGGGGCTAACACCCTCATCGGTTATTCCGTGATCAGCTGCAAACACTAAAATCGCAGGCTTATGAAGCTTCGGTGTCAATGTTTGTTGCACACTGGCTATCTGAAATGCTATTTTCTCTAATTTCCCCAGAGAACCCAAAGGTTTTGTTCTGGTATTAATTTTATGCCATATCGCTTTATCCATCGTTATTCGTATTTATTATTTCAATTGTAGGGGCAATCCCGAAATCATCGCATAAACCCGATCAGCTTTCTTTGCTATATACTGGTTCATCCAACCTTGCAAATCGGTAAAGTGACGTGACATTTCATCCGGTGCATGCAAACACATTCCGATCTCGTTACTTACGACTATCAGTGTAAAATCCTGATCTATAAATCTGTCCCATTCTGCTTTGGCTTCTTCGAGTGAGCGATTCAGATCATATTGATTGTCATGAAAAATATTCGTTAACCATAAGGTGATACAATCCAGTAGAACCGTCTTCCCTGACAAATCCAAAGAGGAAATATGTTTTTCTTCTTCTTTGTTAATCCAGTTCTCCCCTCTGTCTGCCTGATGTCGTTTGATACGTGCCTCAAAATCGGCATCCCAGCAGCGGGCTGTTGCCAGATACACCGGATGTTCACTCAGAGACTCCGCCATGCTTTGAGCATGGCGGCTTTTCCCTGAGCGCTGACCACCGGTAATAAAAGTGATCTCTCTCATTATCTTTATATTTTAGAATTGATAACTCACATGTCCCATGATGCTACGTCCGGGCATATTATAACCGTCTTTTTCCGTATAGTTTTCATCAAATAAATTCGTCACCGAAAAACCTACACGAAAATGCTTATTAATCGCATAGTGTGACGATAAGTCAAAAATCAGATGGGACG
>JBOFKE010000002.1:0-10960 GCA_051657185.1 Bacteroidales bacterium
CTGTTAACCCCTTAAAAATGGAGGCTCCTTCTGCCCTACCAATTAAACAAGAATATAAAAATGCCTTTTTCGCTCATCGCGATGCGCTAATGCACGAGTTGGACAGCTGCATACAGGTTATACCTGTCGAGAGTCAGCCAATCATTATCAATCCGATTGAAAATGCTATAACAAGCAATCAACATAAAATAAACGAGGAAAACAAACGTTCGTAAAACAGATATACTGAAAGATTTAAACCAGATTACTCCTTCTGAAAAGTTCATACAATTCGGAAGGAGTTTCTATTTCGAAAAGGATGCTTTTTTTCTCTTATTCTTTGAAATATGGCATTTATCCTAAAACCATTGAATTCATTCAACTGTTAGTTATTTGAATTATCTATATAACTATTTAACTATGAAAATCACTTATTTTTTTGCCACATTATTGCTATGCGGGATAATATCTTGTAATAGTGGTGCTAAGAAAGCACTGGAAACTGAACCGGAAATGTTTGACATTTCCAAAGTTATGGGTAGCTATGCTTCACCGGAATACGCACAGCGAGCTGAAGGTTATGATTGGGTAGGTGTTATTCTCTCCCAAACCAATGATTCAACCGCTAAAGTGTTAGTACGTTCACGAAGCGATATCAAGAAACCAACATGTACTTTTGAGGGTGAAGCCACCATTTTAGGTCCGGATACATTAGTATCGTCATATGAAGGCAACAACATTATCCTCGTATTCAGAAACGACTCCTTATGGATTGATGCTCAAGATCCTCAAAATGCAAACTTCTTGTATTATTTCTGTTCAGGCGGAGCTTCTTTAGGAGGTGTGTACACCAAAATAGATGGTGCGTTAGATACTTTACAAGTAAACTCTTCAGTGGATTCATTGGAAGTAGCACTGGAATAAGAGACATACATAGTTTTTGCCAATACATGTATAGGTAAATATTATTGATATTATGAGCGAATACTATACGCAAACCTTATATTTGCATCATAATCCTTATAAATAAATTAACTACTTAAATTTTAAAGCTATGGTATTAGTTGGAAGAAAAGCGCCTGTTTTCAAGGCTCCGGCTGTAATAAATGGAAATGAAATCGTAAACGATTTTTCATTAGAACAATATATCGGAGAAAAATATGTATTATTCTTTTTCTATCCTGCGGATTTCACTTTTGTTTGTCCATCTGAGCTGATCGCTTTCCAGGATTCTCTTTCTGAAATCGAAAAATTAGACACTGTAGTAGTGGGTTGTTCAGTAGATTCACATTTTTCTCATTTAAAATGGTTACAGACTCCGCTTAATCAAGGTGGTATTCAGGGTGTAACTTATCCGCTTGTAGCAGATCAAAGTCTGCTAATTGCCGAGAACTACGACGTATTAGCCGGAGAACGCACATTCTCTAACAATGGAGATGAAGTATTTGAAGGAACACCTATGGCTTACAGAGGCTTATTCTTAATAGACAAAGAGGGTATTGTTCGTCATCAGGTAGTGAATGATATGCCACTAGGAAGAAGCGTAGAAGAAGCTATTCGTGTGCTTGAGGCTCTTCAGTTTACTGAAAAATATGGCGAAGTTTGTCCTGCAAACTGGAAAAAAGGACAAAAAGGAATGAAGCCAACTCAGGAAGGTGTGGCTGAATATTTGTCAGAGAAATCTAAATAAAATAGTGTTTTAGTTGTATTAAGTATAAGAGCGAACTAATCAGTAATTAGTTCGCTCTTTTTTTGTGCAACCCTGCAACTTATATGCATAGCTAATTGTTTTATCACAAATATGTAACCCTTTATAAGATTAGGCTATGAAACATCTGGTGATTTATGCGCACCCGGACTCCAAAAGTTTTTGTCACGCCATAAAAGAGGAGTTTATCGAAACATTAAAGGCGCATGGGAAGGAAATTGTAGTGAGAGATTTATATGCCGAAAATTTTGATCCTGTTCTAAGAAATAAAGAAATAAAAGGTATGGTTAAAGACACTGAAGCTACGGAAGAAATAAAGATAGAGCAAGCTTATATAAAATGGGCAGATGTAATAACATTTATATATCCGATTTGGTGGAGTCACATGCCTGCAATTCTTAAAGGTTATATTGATCGGGTTTTCACATTAAATTTTGCATATAAAATTTCAGAGAAAAGTTATTTAGATGGGCTACTTACTGATAAAAGAGTAATTCTGATAAATACAATGGGAGCAACTAAAGACGATTATCTCCATAAAGGAATTCTCTCTGCTATGGAAATTATCGTTGATGAGTGTATTTTCAAATCTTTAGAGATGAATGTTGTTTCACATCATTTCTTTGGTGGCATGACAAACTCCACCGAAGAATATCGTAAAAATGTTTTGAAACAAATTAAACGAATTGCAACTTCATCCACTAATGAAATAAATGAAATATATTTTTAGTCCTAAGGTTTTTAAAAACTTTTTGGCAATAAGATCATTTCATTCGATTGATTGATAACCAATTATTTACAGCTAAAACCTCAATATCTATTTTCTTACGAATGATATTTATTGTAAAAAAAACAATATTCCTCAAAACTATTTTGCTTTTATCATTGTTATATAAATAAATAAAGAGACATCTGTTATTTAAGTTTGATTGATATTTGATTTCATGAGAATAAATAAATATTTATTTTCTGTTCGGACATAATAAAGGAAGATTTTGGACCGTTTATATAATGGTTATATCCAATTTCTTCTTTTAGTCCTGAATTTTTCAAACAAGAATATACAATATAACGATATACAAATAGAGTTACTATAAGCTATTAATCTAACTTTTTTTGATTCTCGAGAGCTTATGTTTACCCGTGATGGGATATAGGATAAGTTCACCCCCTTGGAAAAGCGTCTTCCCCTGACGCTTTTTCTTTTTTTATATTCTCCCCTGATTTTGTATTCGATTTTTAAGATGACAACCTCTAAGAAAAATATATTTATATAATTCGAAAAAACAACCTCCGAAATATCATTTACTTATATCCTTTTTTTTATTTTTGTGGAAAGAATTGTTTTATATCGTAATTTAACAATTCAAATTACGATATTCATTGGAAATTAATAAGTTATGAACAGACCTTCTATATATTTCATTGGAGCCGGAGGAATCGGCATGAGTGCCTTGGTCCGCTATTTCTTAGCTAAGAATTACAGAGTTGCCGGTTATGACAAAACAGCAACTCCTCTTACGCAAACTTTAATAGAAGAAGGAGCAGAAATACACTACGAGGATTCTGTAAATTTAATTCCGTCTTACTGCAAAGACATCAATACAATCGTTGTTCGCACACCTGCCGTTCCTGTTAGTCACAGTGAATATTGCTGGTTTAAAGAAAATGATTTTAAAATATTAAAGCGTGCTGAACTGTTAGGTGAAGTCACAAAAATGTCAAAAGCTTTGTGCATTGCAGGTACTCACGGCAAAACAACAACAAGCACCATGCTTGCTCATATTCTGAAACAGTCAAAAGTTGATTGCAATGCTTTCTTAGGTGGAATTGTAAAAAACTACAGTAGCAATCTGATGTTATCAGAAAAAAGTGAACTGACTGTGATCGAAGCTGACGAATATG
The DNA here is from genome assembly GCA_051657185.1 of Bacteroidales bacterium. GTDB lineage: Bacteria > Bacteroidota > Bacteroidia > Bacteroidales > UBA7332 > UBA7332. The sequence goes on from JBOFKE010000002.1 coordinate 3,593, forward strand.
ACAGATCATTTCATCATCTTCATCCATACATGGCTGTAATCACTTCTTCAGACCCGGATCATTTGGATATTTATGGCGATGAAAAAAGTTATTTGGAAAGCTTTGAACATTTTACCTCTTTAATTAGTTCTGATGGTATATTGTTACTTAAAAAAGGATTAAAAGTAAAACCTCGTCTGAAAGAAGGAGTTAAACAATATACTTATTCAATCGATAAGGGTGCTGATTTTCATGCTGAGAATATCCGGATAGGAAATGGAACTATTCTGTTTGATATGGTTTCGCCTATAAAAAACATCAAAGATATCGAGCTTGGTGTCCCGGTATGGATTAATATTGAGAACAGTATTGCTGCGATGGCTATAGCTCAATTAAACGGAGTCAATGAAGATGAGTTGCGCTCGGGAATAAAAAGCTATCAAGGCGCAAAACGACGTTTTGATTTCTGGATCAAAAATGAGCGTCAAGTACTTATTGATGACTACGGACATCATCCGGAAGAGGTAAATGCCAGTATAAAATCTGTGAAGCAATTGTTTGAAGGTAGAAAACTTACAGTTATCTTTCAACCGCATTTATACAGCAGAACTAAAGATTTCTACAAAGAATTCGCTAAAGCTTTGTCTCTGGCAGATGAAGTGCTGCTTTTGGACATTTATCCGGCAAGAGAAGAACCAATTGAAGGCGTTACGTCTGATATTATATTCAAACTTATTGAATCTGACCAGAAAAAGATGATTTCCAAAAAGGAGCTTTTAGATTATATCAAAGCTAATGACATTGATGTATTAATGACTTTAGGTGCAGGAGATATTGATTTAATGCTACCTGAAATTCAAAAGATAATTGATAAAAGATGAAACAGACATTTCGCATTCTAATTGTTGTTTTTATTTTTAGTTACTTGATTGTAACGCTTGTTTTTGCAAACAAACATATTGACACAACTATCTGCAGAGATTTCAGAATCGAGCTGAAGGATAGTAGTAGAATGCATCTTGTTTCAACTTCAGAAGCGAAACGGATTATTAAAAGCAAAGGTTTAAATCCGGTAGGAAAAAACTTCTCTGACATCAATATAGATGCTATAGAATGTTCTCTTCGGGAGATGAGACAAATAAAAAATGTATCTTGCTACCGTTTACCGGGGGGAATTATACAGGTTGATATATCTCAACGCACTCCTATTCTACGGGTTATCAGCAATAATGGCAATTACTTTATTGACTCAGAAGGAAAGGATATGCCTGTTTCTTATGTTCAATCAGTTTATCTGCCAGTTGCAACAGGAAATATAGAAAAAAAATATGCTACGACTGATTTATTCAATTTTGCATTATTTTTGCAGGATAATGAATTTTGGAATGCTCAAATCGAACAAATAGTCGTACATGATTCAACGAATATTGAACTAATACCCAGAATCGGGAATCATACTATATTAGTAGGAGACCTGAATAATCTGGATAATAAATTCAATAAACTGATGAAGCTTTACGAAGATGGATTTTCCAAAATTGGATGGAATAAGTATCGCTCCATTGATTTGAGATATAAAAATCAAGTAGTCTGTTCCAAGTAATAAAGAAAACTTATGAGACTAGATAAATATTTTGCAGCTTTCGACCTGGGAACTTCTAAAATAGTAGGAGTTATCGGTCAGCGTAATCATGATAATACAATTACAATTCAAGCAATTGAAAAAGAAGAGTCCCTTTCATCAATGAAACGTGGATGCATTCAGAACTTGGATGAAGTAGCATCAAAAATAAAACGCATCATTAAGAAATTAAATAATCAGGTGCAGCCTGATATATCGCGTGTTTACATCAGTATCGGGGGACAATCAGTACGTTCAATTGATTGTACCTCTTCATTGTTTTTGGGAACTGCTGATGTGATTAGTGAGGCAACTATCGATCAATTGAAAAACAATAGCAGGAATCAGCAACCAGAAGCCGTTGAGGTTCTGGAAATTGTTGAGAATTATTATTTAGTAGATGGCGAAAAAGTTAATGATCCAATCGGTCGCGAAGCTTCTGAAATTGAAGCTAGCCACAAAGTAATTGTATCCAGACCGGCCGTTTACAAAAATATCATTAAATGCTTCGAAGAAAAAGTAGATATTGAAATTGCTGACACTTTGCCTGCCCCTTTGGCAGCAGCCACAGCAATATTATCAGATGCAGAAATCGCACGCGGATGTGTATTGGTTGATTTCGGTGCAGGAACAACAACCGTATCTGTTTACAAAGATGGCGCATTGGCTCATCTGGCTGTTATTCCTTTCGGTGGAAACCATATAACGATGGATATTGCTACTTTAGGATTATCAGAAACTGATGCCGAAAGACTTAAACTATCGCAGGGAAGTGCCAAATATGATGACACAGCAGATAGCAAAATACTAAAACAGCAAGTAGCGACAGCCAATGATGGGTCTAAAATAGAAATGCAGAAACTTCACTATACGATTGAAGCCCGCATTGAAGAAATCCTGCTAAATGTAGGTTCTCAGATCGATGAGGCTGGTTTCAGCAGACACCAGCTTGAGGCAGGAATCATTATTATCGGTGGTGCGTCTCAGTTGAAAAACCTGCCTGCATTAATGACTGAAAAGTTAGGTATGGATGTTCGTAAAGGAATCCTTCCAAAAACTATTTCTATTGCAAACGCCGAGGTTGGTGCTTTATCAGGACTTAATATTGTAGCCGGACTTTTGATGATGGCTAAAGAGAATTGCTCTTCGTATGTTGAACCAGTTGCTCCCCCGGTAAAAGAAGTTAAACCTGAGGTTAAACCTATCGTAGAGGAACCTTCAGAAGTGATTATAGAACAACCTGCCGAGCAAGAGGAAATAATTATTAAAGAGCCGAAGCGCTCAGAGGAAGAAGAAGAGTATGTGCCTAAAAAGCCAAAAGAGAAACATAAAAAATCAGGAATTCTGGAAGGAATCGGACGTTTGTTCTCTTTGGATGACTAATTTATTTCTAACGTATTAAACAAACATACTTCTGCGTATGGATCAAGATATTATGGATTTCCAATTTTCGAAATCCGCAAACACGATTATTAAAGTATTGGGTGTTGGTGGCGGTGGAGGTAATGCCGTTACCCATATGTTTCATCAAGGTATTCACGATGTTTCGTTTGCCCTTTGTAATACAGACCAGCAGGCTTTAAATAAATCACCTATTCCTCACCGTATCCAGTTAGGTAAAACTATCACAGAAGGATTAGGGGCAGGAAATAAACCTGAAATAGCCAGACAAGCTGCAGAGGAAAGTGAAGATGAAATCCGGGATTTATTAAATGACGGAACAAAAATGGTCTTCATTACAGCTGGTATGGGTGGTGGTACAGGAACTGGAGCTGCTCCAGTAATTGCTCGTATTGCCCGTTCTATGAATATTCTTACTGTAGGTATTGTTACGATTCCTTTTTATTGGGAAGGCGCTCCTAAAATCATTCAAGCTTTAAATGGCGTGGAAGAAATGAGCAAATACGTAGATGCCCTTTTGGTTGTAAACAATGACCGCTTATATCAGATTTATCCAAAGCTACTTGCGAAGGAAGGTTTTGCAAAAGCCGATGACACATTATCTGTTGCAGCTAAAAGTATCGCTGAAATTATTACGATCGAAGGTTATATCAATCTGGACTTTGCGGACGTAAGAACAACGCTTAAGGATGGTGGTATCGCTATCATGAGTACAGGAACCGCAACAGGTGAGAAACGTATCACACATGCAATCGAGAATGCTCTACACTCTCCTTTGTTAAACAATAATGATGTGTTTAGTGCTAAACGCATCCTTATTAACTTCACTTTCAACGATGTAATCATGGAAGAATTGAAGGAGGTTAATGAGTTTATGGAAAAATTCAGCAATGAAATAAACGTTATCTGGGGTGCAAATATAGATGAAAGCGTAGGCGATGAAGTAAAAGTTTCACTTCTGGCTACAGGTTTTGATTTAACCAATGTGCCTGGTATTCTTGAAAATCGTGAAAAGAAAACGCAAGAACAACTTCAGGAAGAAGAAAAACAACGTATCGAAGCTGAAAGAAAGAAAATGGAAAACCTTGAACGAATTTCTAAGGTTTATGGATCTTCTGTAACTTCAAAACCGATACGCCGTTCAACTCCAATTATTCTGACCACTGAACAATTAGATGATGAAGAGGTTATTCGTTTAATGGAGGTAAATCCAACATCGACTCGCAGCGCTGAAGTTACAGCTGCTATTAAGGAAGCTTTACGTGAGAAAGAAAGCAATGGTGTATCACTTGATGGGATCACTATCAAATTTTAAATAGAAATATTATGAACTTATTTGATCAAATAAGCGAAGACATCAAAAAAGCAATGCTTGCTAAAGATGCTTTGCGTACTCAAACACTCAGAGGTATAAAAAAAGAATTTATCGAAGCAAAGACAGCTAAAGATTCAAATGGCGAGCTGACAGACGAAACGGCGACTCGTATTTTACAGAAAATGGTAAAACAACGAAAAGACGCTGCTGAGATTTTCCACACTCAGAACAGACAAGATTTAGCTGACTCTGAATTAGCTGAAGTTGCGATCATTGAACAGTACTTACCAAAACAAATGAGTGAAGCTGAATTAGAAGCTGCTCTTAAAGAAATCATTGCTCAGGCTAATGCTACTTCGGCAAAAGAAATGGGTAAAGTTATGGGGATTGCATCCAAACAACTTGCAGGTAAAGCTGAAGGAAAAGCAATCTCTGCCAAAGTGAAAGAACTTCTCTCATAATGAAATCTTTTTGTAACAAATAAACTAACAACCTCGAACAATTTGATTGATTCGAGGTTTTTTTATACAAAATAGGAGCTTTTGTTTGGATTTATTCTACTTTTTGTTAGTTTTGCATCATTCTAAATAAGCAGGGCTTATTTTGTAGAGTTTTAAATAAGAGATCAATCAAAATAATTATATAATCGCTAAATAAATAGATCTATGAAAAAAATTAGAGCAGCCATCGTAAGCTATGGCAACATTGGAAAATACGTTTTTGAAGCACTTCAAGCAGCTCCGGATTTTGAAATCGTTGGTGTAGTAAGACGTGACGCTAGTGGAAGCAAACCTGCAGAATTAGCAGAAACCCCAGTCGTAGATTGTATCAAAAAATTAGCAGATGTTGATGTAGCTATTTTATGCTCTCCTACTCGCCAGATTGAGTCATATGCTAAAGAGATCCTTGCATTAGGTATTAATACTGTTGACAGTTATGATATCCATGGAGGTATCGTAAATTTGCGTCGTGAATTAGACAAGGTAGCTAAAGCAAATAATGCAAGAGCTATTATTTCTGCTGGTTGGGATCCGGGATCAGACTCTGTAGTTCGTGCTTTATTAGAAGCAGTAGCGCCTAAAGGTATTACTTATACTAACTTCGGTCCGGGTATGTCTATGGGACATACTGTAGCGTGTAAGGCTATTGAAGGAGTTAAAGATGCTCTTTCTATGACCATTCCAACCGGAACAGGTGTTCACCGCCGTATGGTTTATATCGAAGTAAAAGATGGTTATGATTTTGACAAAGTAGCTGCGGCAATCAAAGCTGATGATTATTTTGCTCATGACGAAACTCATGTTAATCAAGTTGATTGCGTAGATGCATTAAAAGATATGGGACATGGCGTAAACCTTGTACGTAAGGGGGTATCGGGTAAAACTCAAAACCAATTATTTGAGTTCAACATGAGAATTAACAATCCAGCATTAACTGCTCAAATCTTAGTTTCAGTAGCTCGTGCGTCAATAAAGCAAGCTCCGGGTGCTTACACAATGATCGAAATCCCGATGATTGATATGTTACCAGGTGATCGAGAAGAATGGATTAAACGTTTGGTTTAAGAAATAATTTCTATATTTGCGAGTTGTACAGTATTTCGTATATTGTACAACTCGTATTGTTTTATTTAATCATATAAATCTATGCTCTCTTTCATAACTTGGACAGTTGATCCAACTCTATTTTCTATTTTCGGGCGAGAAATCAGATGGTATAGTCTGATGTTTGCTATTGGGTTCTGGATCGGATATAAAATTGTAGAACGTATGTTCAAAAAAGATCACGTTCCGGCTAACTGGTTAGATTCACTTTTTCTATATGTTTTTGCAGGAACAGTGATTGGGGCAAGATTAGGGCACTGTCTGTTTTATGATCCCGAATATTATTTATCAAACCCGATCGACATTATAAAAGTATGGGAAGGCGGTTTAGCTAGTCATGGAGGTGCAATTGGTATTATTATTGCAGTTTTGATTTATTCGAAAAAAGTTACTCACCGCAATCCTCTCTGGACATTTGACAGACTGGTTGTTCCTGTTGCACTTGTCGGAGCGTTAATCCGAATCGGAAATTTGATGAATCATGAAATTTACGGTCTTCCTACTGATCAGCCTTGGGGTTTCCGTTTTATCCAAAATCTTCATCAATGGAAGATGGGAGCAGAACCTATTTTTTCGGCACCATCTCATCCTACACAGATTTATGAAGCAATATGTTATCTGCTAACTTTTATTCTTCTGATGTATATGTACTGGAAAAAGAGAGCCTACGAAAAGCAAGGATTAATTTTTGGAACTTTCTTAATAGGTATATTCGGTACACGAATCTTTATGGAGATCTTAAAAAATAATCAGGAAGCTTTTGAAGATAATTTATTCCTTAATATGGGACAAATGCTAAGTATTCCATTTGTTGTTCTTGGAATATATCTGATAATAAATGCTTGTAGAAAACGAGCTTAAGAAATAATAAGCGGTGTATATTTCCTTTTTGTAATTGAAAAGAAAATATACACCGCTTCTATTTTATATCATTCTGAATTATTCTTATCAATCAGATGAAACTGCATATTGAAAAAATAACTATTTTTGAATGATAATTCAAATCAAAATACTATTCTCCAAAAAAGAGAATGAGTATAATAATTTCAGCTATAAATATATGAATCGTAAAATAACAATAGCTATTGATGGTTTTTCCTCTTGCGGGAAAAGCACAATGGCAAAAGACCTTGCAAAAGAATTAGGATACGTATATGTGGACAGTGGAGCGATGTACCGGGCTGTGACACTTTATGCAATGGAAAACGGATTAATAATTAATGGTGAAATTGATATTGATACTTTGCAATCAAAAATGAATGATATCAATATTACTTTTAGATTTAATCCCCAAACAAAAAAACCTGATACCTATCTTAATGGTCGATATGTCGAAGATGAAATCCGTCGCATGGAAGTTTCAAATAATGTTAGCCCTATTGCTGCACTTGGATTTGTAAGAGCTGCGCTTGTAAAGATGCAACAAGCAATGGGCAAAGAAAAAGGAA
>JBOFKE010000003.1:0-1658 GCA_051657185.1 Bacteroidales bacterium
GGGTGTGAACAAGAAAACAAAAAGCAATTTAATGAAATCGTAGTTGATGTAAATCAAATTTCGACAGAGCCGGCATTTAAGGATTTTCAAATCGTTCAACTAGAGTTGACGGAAGAGTCTATGCTGAAAGATATAATGAGGGTTGTGATAGGTGAAAATCGAATCTATGCATTGGGTATGACTATGCCCGGTGTATATATTTTTGATGGCTACGGAAAGTTTATTACTAAACTAAAACGAGGAAGTGGTCCCGGTGAAATTATTTATCCTTCAGATATGCAGTTGAAGAATGATACTTTATTCGTGATTGATAATTACCGAAAAATTAAGGCTTATGATATTGACGGAGAGTATTATAAGGACGTTTCATCTTTTAAGAATCCAACATTCTCTTTTTATCCGACTGAAAATGGTTTTTTTCTGTTAGATCCGAATCATTACTCGAAGTCTGACTGGATGCTAAGTTTTTTATCCAATGATGGAACGCTGACAGGTTTAAAGAAAAAGAAGGAGGCCGTTAAAAATATTGCTTTTATTAGCTCCAATCTGTTGAAAAAGGATACCTATTCAGACCCTTTTACCGATACTATTTTCAGGATTGATGCTAAACAAGGTCAGATAGAGCCCATGTTTAAGATAAATTTTAATGGAAAATTCATCTCGCCTGAAATATATGCAGAGCATATAAACGGTGATGATGGTCAAAATGAAATAAACAAATATACCAGATGGATCGGAGATGTCGTAACTTCCGGAGATAGTCTGTTTTTCTCTTACATGTACGACAAAAACTATTTCGTGAGGAGCATCAATGGCAAAACACAAATCTCATCTGCTTTCCTGTCAGGTTTTCCTCCAATGAATAATAAGGCTATGGGAGCAATTGGCAATAAATTGATTTATGCTTATCAACCTTCTGAGATGAGTGCTTATATGAATGAGAATCCAATAGATCCGGAGCTGGTTCCATTATATAACTCTGCATCTGACGAAGAAACAGCTAATATGTTACTGGTCTTTGTTGATGCTTTCCCTTCCGGAAATTAATTATATTAGGGGCATAGCTTTTCTGCATTTGTTTGTCCCGGAACTTACCCATAATATTTTATATCCGAAAAACGCTTAGAGGTACGAAGCGGGAAATCAATCGGAATGATTTGGATGCAATCATTTTTAAGACTCCCGGTTCAACAGAGTTGCGTTTATTCAATTTTTTCGTAACATCTGCGATTTCCGTGTCATCCAGATTCAGACTCAGGATCATTTGACTCGCTTTATGATATAATTCATCATTTGGGTTATTGATTTGTCGCTGAATAAGAATCAGTATTTGCAGGCATTGAAGTTTCATAGCTTTACGAACAGATTCCGGCCATGACAGATCATTCAGTAATGGGTAACGTGAATTGAGTGTAAGAAACAAACGTTTGACGGGATCTTCTCCCGCCCAGTTGCTTTCACCGTATTCTTTTCTGTAAACAGTCATGATCTGTGGTTGATAATGAATATCCCCATGCAAGGCATTTAATAAATGCATAGGCAGGTCATTGGTTGATACATCTTTATACCAATCGGGCAGACCTTCGGGATATAATTTGCGGAACATGCAGGTACTATTCGTAATAAAATTACTGGTTGCCATATCCGCCAAAGTCAGA
>JBOFKE010000004.1:0-3191 GCA_051657185.1 Bacteroidales bacterium
AACACAAAATGCACCACTTACTTTCCAGACAGTAGCGAGCATTCTATCAATATGAGTTACAACTTTAGGTTTATCTCCTTGCAAATTAGTCCAGATATATCCAATTATAGGAATAATAAACCATCCAAAACTCATATATGCATTCTTTGTCATGTGCAAAAGAATCAAAACAATAAACGCAGCAATCAATACCGATACACCCCAAATAATGAACGGGTTGCCTCCTCCAGCATTAATATTCTGCTGCGTATTTTTAATCATACGTGTAATGAGATCTATACTCTCTTTCTCATTTAGATTTTTCTCTTTCATAATATTACTATTTAAAAAATATACACTTTATAGTTTATAAAACTATAGCTAATCTCTATCTGCCTATGATTCATAAATTGGTTGAATCAGTTAAATGGCTCATTGTAACTAGGGATAAACAAATTGCAACGTCATTTCTCTATTGCTCTTTTGTTTACAGAGTTTCTTCTGTTTGCTGTTTTCGCTTGTTTACATAATTCAATTCTTTAAAGATTAAACAATATCGCAAACATAAATAAGTTTATATTATAAACCAAACATTGTGTAATATTTTTTGCATTTCTCTTTTAGATGCCACAAAGTTGAGGAAATTGAATCGTCTGAGACAAGAAGACATAAAAAAAGGAGTTAAGAAAAATCTTAACTCCTTTTTCGTGATCCGCCTGGGGCTCGAACCCAGGACCCCAACATTAAAAGTGTTGTGCTCTACCAGCTGAGCTAGCGAATCATTTGGTGTGCATTATTCTCAAATGCGTTGCAAAGGTAAGTAAAAAAAGTCAGCTCTGCAAGAGAGCTGGCCTATTTTTTTTATAACAGATGGTTAGAAGACAATGAAAATATCATTGATACAATCATAGCTTCATAAAAAAAGGAGTTAAGAAAATCTTAACTCCTTTTTCGTGATCCGCCTGGGGCTCGAACCCAGGACCCCAACATTAAAAGTGTTGTGCTCTACCAGCTGAGCTAGCGAATCATTGATGTGCGTTTGTTTCTCAAATGCGTTGCAAAGATATGATGTTTCCTGTAAAGCTCCAAACGTTCATCTTGAAAAAAGGCCGTTTTTAACCTTAGTTTACTTCTTTGTCTTATCAGGAGTCTTATTTATAGATTTATTATCACTTTCGAGTATAAATCGTTCGTAATAGAAGATAATCAGTGTAGTCATCGGGAGTGCAATAATCATACCGACAATGCCCATTAAGCTACCCCAGATAGAAAGAGACAATAGAATAATCGCGGGATTAAGACCTGTAATCTTACCCATGATACGCGGAGTAAGAAAACCGTCCTGAATAATTTGCACAACAGCAAAAACAAGTAACGAAGCTGCAAATACACCCCAGAAACTGCCTCCGCTCTCTGCCGATTTAATGACGCAAAGCATAGCCGTCGGTATAATCCCCAATGTTTGCAGGTAGGGAACCATATTCAGAAGACCGATAAACAGACCCAAAACAGTTGCTAACGGGAGACCGATAATATTAAAACCTATAGCAAATAAAATTCCTACAATAAATGCAACCAAAGCCTGACCACGGAAATAACTATTCATGGAGTACTCCAGATTATCCATCAGGCCCGATACATCTTCACGATATTTCTGAGGAATGATATTAATAAATCCTTTTGAGATCTTATCGTAATCCAGCAGAATGAAAAACACATATAATAAGGTAATAGAAGAAGCAAACAGACCAATCAGCCAGTTTACAGAACTGGAGAAAAGCCCGATGACTTTAGGAAAGAACTCTTCGATCAGTTTTTGCCAGTCTTCCTTATTCATATATTGAAGCCAATCATTCAGATTTATTTTCTCAGAAATAAAATCCTGCAGATCAGTAGGTATAAAAGGAATATAACCGCCGGCACCTTGATAATGATGAAGCAGATCTGTCATTTTGGAAAATTCGGCAGAAATAGCAGGAATCAACGCAATAACTATTCCGACGATACTTCCGACTACAAGCACTATCGAAATAAAAATAGAAGCAATACGATTCTTAACGCGCAATTTATGCTGAATAAAATCCACAAAAGGATTCAGCATATAGGCGATCAGCCATCCGACAAAGAATGTTACCAGTACGGAGCTCAGCCGATTGATCAATGCAAGCAGTCCGACAATAACAACAATACCGATAATGATACGAACAACGCGATCAAAGGTATAGGGTTTGTCAAAAGAGTTCATAGTTAATTTAGTTTTAGTTAGTTATGTATATGTCTTGTTACTGATGAGCATCAATATAGCAAGCTCTGCATAATGGCTCGTATTCTGATTTTTCACCCAACAATACTTGTTTTTCATTTTCGATCAAGCGATAAGAATAATTTGCCAGATTACCACAACGTGTACAAATCGCATGCACTTTCGTTACATCATCAGCTATGGCACATAAAGCAGGCATTGGTCCGAAAGGCTTTCCTTTGTAGTCCATATCCAGTCCTGCAACAATAACCCGAATTCCGTTGTTTGCCAACTGATTGCACACATCGGTTAAACCTTCATCAAAGAACTGAGCTTCGTCAATACCAACAACTTCAACATTACTAGACAGAAGCAGGATACTACTTGAATTATCAACCGGCGTTGATATAATCGAATTTTTGTCGTGAGAAACGACTTCATCATTCGAATAACGAACATCTACTGTCGGTTTAAATATTTCGACTGCCTGTCTGGCTATTTTTGCACGTTTCATTCGTCGTATCAGCTCTTCGGTTTTACCTGAGAACATAGATCCGCAGATAACCTCGATCCGTCCTCTTGTGTGACGTTCAGCTATTTTTGATTCATTATAAACCATGGATAAAGAAGTTAGTCTTTTAATTTTCAATTATTTAATCAGATTCGTTTTACGTGCGTATCTTGCGTTTTAGTTTAGATGCAACTGATCTTTATTATAACGGATAGTGTAAAAATAAATCACTTTAAGTAGGAACAAAGATATGCAATAAAATGATTGCTCCATACAAAAAATTGTATTCTGTATCAGATACAGAAACGTAAACTTGAACAAATAAGCGTGCTTCTCTTTACTCATCGCAACAAGCGAAAGATTCAAATAAAAATTTGATGTAACTTTAGGCCATTTATCCAATTATTATCTTAATCTGTTAAATATGAAAACAAAACTTCTGTTACTCGTCAGTTTTAT
>JBOFKE010000005.1:0-12413 GCA_051657185.1 Bacteroidales bacterium
ATACGTACCAAAAATAATTTACATACGTATGTAAATCTGATTAGATAAGGCAAATTGGAAAGTAGCTCCGTAACGATGCGGTATATCTCTGAAAAGATACGGTATATCTTCGCAACGATACGGTATATCTTTTAAAAGAAACGGCGTATCTTTTCAGAGATACACCGTATAAATTTGACAATCTCCGGATTCTTTTTATACGCTCACTACAAAAGTTTTTTTCGCATTTTATTTGCAACCATTTGCAATATACTCCTGAAACCCTTTGTGGATCGGGGTTTGATGCTGTTGCAAATGGTTGCAAATGGTTGCAAATGAAAATCCATTTGCAACGCTTAATTATCTGTTATATAAATACTTGCAGGTGTGTTGCAAATGTTGCAAATAAAATTTCAAATTTTGTTAGTAGTAAGATCCTCTGAGAGAATCTAAAGCATAGATCTACTTTTTAGATATTCTGTAGTCAGGATATAAAAATGATTAGACATAGGATGCTGACAACCGTATTTATCTGCTGGTTCTTAAACTTTTTGTAAATTAGACGCGTTTAATTATATAATCAAATAATAACAACTATGAAAATTGCAATTATTGGTGTAGGAAACATGGGTGGCGCAATTCTGAAGGCTCTCAATCAAGGAGAACTCATAAATCCGAGTGATATTACTGCCTCAGACCCTTCTGCTAAGGTTCTGGATCATTTGAAATTGATAGCACCAAATATTAAATATACTTCGAATAATCAGGAAGCTATAGATGGTGCAAATATGGTTATTATCTGTGTAAAGCCATGGTTAGTAGAAGATATTATTTCTCAATTCAAATACTCTATAAATAGAAGCAAACAAATTTTTGTATCAATTGCAGCGGGTGTTAATTTAGAAACACTAGCCAAGAGCCTGTCGGAGAATGGTATCTGTCCTCCCGTATATCGTGTAATACCTAATGTAGCTATAGAAGTGAAAGAGAGTATGACTTTTATAACTACTCGAAATGGTACGATAGGACAAACAGAAAAAGTAGTATCTGTTTTTCAGGAATTTGGTAAAACAGCTGTGGTTTTAGAATCAGAGATGGAAACTGCTACAGCATTGGGATCTTGCGGCATTGCGTTTGGTTTTAAATATATTCGTTCAGTGATGGAAGCTGGAATTGAAATGGGCTTTTCTGCATCGGCGTCAAAACAAATTGCGATTCAGACAATGAGAGGTGCGTTGGAATACTTAGAAAAAACAGATGAGCATCCGGAAGCAGCTATAGATAAAGTAACGACTCCGGGAGGGATTACTATTAAAGGAATAAATGAACTGGAACATGAAGGTTTTACTTCAGCTATAATAAAAGCATATAAGTCTTGCAAATAGAGAATAAATAGGCTATCAGACAAGTTAAAATCAAGTTTGTCGAAGTCGTAATTCATAACTACAAAAATAAAAAGTACCATTTTGACCTATATTTACCGGTTTAAAATGGTACTTTTTTCAGAAATGTTTACAATGATCATAGTAAACGATTGAATGATATTTTGAGCCGTCGTGCTGTTTTGAAACGATATGTATCATGATGGAATCTCCGTTGTGACTTCGAGCCACGGTACGCGGATTTAATTCTACATACAAAACTATCAATTACAGATTATAAGTTAATATTGTAATTAACAAACTTGTTAGACAGCCTCTTTTTTATTCATTTGCTACACCTGAAAATATATCAATAATATCTTGTGTAAACATAAAGTACAATAACAAAATAATGAAAATCAAGGCCATTAAGATCATTACCCATGTTCTTGAAAAGAATGGCTTGTTATTCGAATGATGATTGTGTTTGTCGCTCATAAAAATAAAGATTAAAGAATTGTTTAACTCTACAAACAATTTGCTCAGTAATAAGTTTATCAGCGAAGCAAAATCATTTGTACATATTTACGAACATTCCGAGAATAGTGGAAGCAAAGAATATTGAAAGCACGATCATAATCAAATATAATACTAATGTTGCTTTTGCAAAATTTGCCTTATTCGGGTTAGTTCCACCTCCAAAAGCCCAAACCAGAAGCATAATTAAATTAACTAGTGGAATAGCTAAAAGGATCACTGTGATTAACCAGTCGCCGACCGAAATAACTGGTTGGCTTTGATCATCAATTAGTGGTGCATTATTACGCATTGTTTGCTTATCGGTGTTTAAATTTTCTTCCATAGTCTTAAGTTTTAGATTAAAAGGAAATCAGTTTATTTATATTTGTCTAAGAATTCGGTAGGAGACATCCCCTTTACAAGTTGGAATGTCGCTTCAAAATCATTTTCAGAATCAAACCCAAGAGATGATAATTCATCAGGTGTTAAATAAGTTCTTTTCTGTTGTCTCATAATATCGACAGTTGCGTTGATTTTCTCCTCATTTTCTTCGTCAGGAATATTTTGTTCTTCCTCCATTTTTCGAGCTTTTATTTTCCGAAGAAGATGTCGCTTTTTACTATCTCTGTTTAAAACAATATAGGCTGTAAAAAGTGCAAGAAATAAGAAGAATATAATATTACTACGTTTTTGCTTATTTAATATAACACTTTGAAGCTCATAAATGCGTTGTTGTTTTATTTCTAGTTCAGCTAATTGCTTTTCTTTTAAAGAAGAGCTTTCTTTTAATGCCTTTTCGAAGTATGTATTGGATTCTGTATTGTTCCCAACTTGTTGATGTATAATTCCCATTATATAATAATACTGGTCTTTTGGGAGATTATATACCTCAATGAAGTCATTAATTTGTTCAAGTTGGTACAATACAATATTCTTTTTATCAATATTTGAGATATTATTGATCAATTGTATTAATTCAGGATAGTGTGTTTCCGGATAGAAATATCGGCTCCAGATAATTGGAGGACGTGATAAGTTGATATTTCTTTTATGTTCTGTTGCATGAAAAGTTTCTGCTTCTAAATCGCTTTTGTTAGAAGAAGAAATAGAGTCTGCTGATACGGAAAAAGCATAACAAAAAGTCAAGACTGTAATGTAAATACTTTTGAATTTCATTAGTTAAGATATTTTTTTGATATTATGTTTTGATTCATATTTTACGCATATAACGTCATCCGGATATAATTTGTTTATTCATTTATGTATGCTTGAAATGAATAAAAATAAATTATAGCTATTGGAGAGTAATGCGTCTTTTCTCAATAATTCTTTTACCTTTGTTGGAAGTAAATAATTATGATAATATCCGTTTGTTATGTTACAACGTTTTTATTTTCTCGTCAAACATACACTTTTTTTTATTACCATTTTCATTTTTTCTAAAATTTCTTTTCTGATTTATCACGGAAAAGATATAAGGATTTCTGATTTTTGGGATGTGATTTTTCATGGGTTCAGTATGGATCTTACTGTAGTAGCCTATTTTACAGTGTTACCATGTTTATTTATTATTATTTCTTTGTACACCAATGATAAATTACTCTATAGATTATGGCATATTTACAATGCCTTTATTATAGCATTGACCATCATGGTTATTCTGGGAGATATGGAATTGTATAAGCATTGGGGTTTTAGGATTGATAGTAGTGTAATGCTTTATCTGCAATCACCTCAGGATGCCTTTGCAAGTGTGCCTTTCTGGCAATTTTTGGTCGGACTATTTTTGTGGTTAAGTCTTACTTATCTGTGTTATAAACTTTATAATAATCTAATTTCTTATACTTTTCGCAAGGTATTATATGTTAATAACCGGTTATGGTTAACATTCGCTTTTATGCTTATTACAGCCTCTTTGTTTTTACCAATCCGGGGTGGTCTTTCAGCTTCAACAATGAATGTAGGACGTGCTTTTTATAGTGATAATATGTTCTTGAATCATGCCGCTGTGAATCCATGCTTTAGCATTTTTTCTTCCATTTTTGATCAGGACCAGGATTTTAAATATGATTATTTTGAGGAAAAAGATTTTGAGACACAATTGCATCAAATAAAGCATCCAAGTTTTCAGATTGATTCTGCACTGATAAATAATAAGAGACCCAATATAGTCTTTGTTATTTTGGAGAGTTTTGCTTCATCCGTTATCGGTAGCCTGGATTCTATATATCCTTCGACACCTCAATTTGACCGGATAGCGAAAGAGGGTCTTTTATTTGCTAATTTTTATGCGAATAGTTACAGGACTGATCGCGGTCTGACTTCGATATTGAGTGCAACACCTGCAATGCCAAACATCAGTTGGATGAAATATCCTGCAAAATTGTCTTCATTGCCTGCGTGGCCAAGAGTCTTTAAAAATTCTGGTTATGAGTTAGAGATGTTATATGGCGGAGATATTGATTTTACCAATATGAGGATGTACTTTAAGTCTATGGGATTTGATAAAATAACCTCACAAGAGAATATAGATAAAAAGCTTCGTACGGCTAATTGGGGCGTACATGATCAATACACGTTTGATATGTTAGCAAATCAGATTCTTACTCAAAAACAAGATCCTTATCTGAAATTATTTCTGACATTAAGCAGCCATCCTCCATATGATGTGCCTTACCATAAAGGTTCTGATCCGGTTCTTAACAGTATAGCGTACACAGATAGTTGTCTAGGCGTATTTATAGATCAGATTAAAGCTTCACCTCAATGGGATAATTTGTTAGTTTGTTTTGTAGCCGATCATGGAATGTTGTATCCTTCAAATATGCAGCAGTATGATATTGAGCGGTTCCGCATTCCTTTTTTAGTGACCGGCGGTGCATTGAATAAAAAAGGAGAGGATCACAGACTGGCTTCTCAGATGGATATCGCTCAGACAATGATTGCTTTACTAGGTGATTTTAATGATAAAGATTTTCCATTAAGCAATAATTTGTTTGATTCAACTGTCAATTCAGAAGGTGTCTTCATATACAAGAACGGGGTTGGAATAGTAAGAGATTCAGCTGAATATATCTACGATTTTGATATGAATAAGGCTGTGGTTTCGCAAGGATTGAATGATTCATTAAGAATGCGCGGAGAAGTTATTCTACAGTATTTAGACCGAACCTTGAAAACGAAATAAAAAACATAGAATATTCAAAGATCACATAATATTATGATGCATATTTTAGTCGTAGAAGATGAACAACGAGTGGCTAATCTGATTAAAAGAGGTCTGGAAGAATGTGGATATAATGTTTCTATTGCTTATGATGCAGAGATGGGCATACGCCTTTTTCGTGCATCTCAATTTGATCTGATCATTTCCGATGTTATTCTTCCTGGGAGAAGTGGATTTGATTTCTGTAAAGAGGTCAGATCTCTAAATATTAATATACCTATCATTATGCTTACAGCTTTAGGTACAACGGATGATAAGCTTGAAGGTTTTGATGCCGGAGCAGACGACTATATGGTGAAGCCTTTTGATTTGCGAGAGCTGGACGGGCGTATAAAGGTGTTGCTTAAGCGACATACTAAATATGTTCGTGAAGAGCAGTCTGATGTTGTCTCTTATGCTGATTTAAGGATAGATTTGAAAACGAAAGAAGTTTCCCGAAACGGAGTTCTTATCAAGCTTACTCCTAAAGAATTTAATTTATTGGTATATATGGCTGAAAATGCAGAGCGGGTTTTGTCTCGCAATGAGATAGCTGAGAATGTATGGAATACACATTTCGATACAGGAACCAATTTTATTGACGTTTATATTAATTACTTACGAAAGAAAATAGATAAGGGTTTTGAGCATAAACTAATTCATACCAAGACAGGTATGGG
Organism: Bacteroidales bacterium; assembly: GCA_051657185.1. GTDB lineage: Bacteria > Bacteroidota > Bacteroidia > Bacteroidales > UBA7332 > UBA7332. The sequence goes on from JBOFKE010000005.1 coordinate 5,745, forward strand.
TTTTATACTAAGAGATAACCATGAAGATCAGAACGAAATTAACACTTAGATATACGACTACCACAGCAGCTATATTTATAATCTTTGCTTTGTTGGTATATTTGTTTTCGGAAAAAAATAGAGAGCGGGAATTTTATCGGGATTTGAAACGTGAAGCAATAACAAAAGCTAACTTATTTCTTGAAAAGAAGGTAGATGCAGTTACCATGCAATCTATTTATTTAAACAATAGAGAGTTTATTAATGAAGTGGAGGTGGCTGTTTATGATACATCCTTTCATTTATTGTATCATGATGCAAAGCAGATAGATTTAGTTAAGGAAACTCCGGAAATGATTAAGAAGATAATAAGAGACAAAACAGTTGATTTTTATCAAGGGCATAATCAAGTTGTCGGATTGTTGTATTTCTTTAAAGATAAACCTTATGTAATAACGGCAGTAGCCTATGATGGATATGGATACGCCAAGCTTGATGCACTAAAAAATATCCTTATATTATTATGTTTGATAGGTCTGATACTTCTTTTTGCAATAGGTTACTACTTATCAAAAAGAGCATTGAAACCTGTTATCCTTATGGATGAGGAAATAAAAGATATTACAGCGTCGAAACTGGATAAGCGTTTATATATTTCCTCATCACCTGATGAAATTGATGAGCTAGCCATATCCTTTAACCAAATGCTTGATAAGTTAGAAGAATCATTCACATCACAGCGTTTATTTATGAGTAATGTTTCTCATGAAATACGTACACCTTTAGCTATAATTCAGGGGGAAATTGATGTGGCATTACTTCGTTCACGTTCTATGGAGGAGTATGTGGATATTCTTCAGACTATCCAGGCTGATTCAAAACATATAACACATCTCCTAAACGGCCTGTCTGATTTATCTAAAGCGAGTTATCAACCTGAGCAAATATCTTTCTCGGATGTCCGCTTAGATGAGGTGTTGTTAGATGCAAGAGATTTGATCTTAAAAAATAATCCTCAGGCCAGAGTTGATTTGATTTTTGAACAAGAGTCTGAGGATGAGAGTGATTTGATTATTCGAGGGAATGATTATCTTTTGAAAGTGGCATTTATGAATTTGATGGAGAATAACGTAAAATATTCAGCGAACCATTTATCAACAGTTCAGATAGCCTATTATAATAACAAATCAATTCTTCGTTTTTCGGATGATGGAATCGGGATATCACCCGAAGAGATAGAGAAAATATTTCAACCTTTCTTCAGAGGTAAAAACGCTTCTTATACAAAAGGAACCGGTATAGGTCTGACTATGGTTCGCAAGATCGTACGTTTGCATCAAGGTAAGATTTATGTCAATTCTCATCTCGGAGAAGGTACGGTTTTTACAATTGAATTTCCACATATCTGAAATTCTAATAACTTTCTAATATCGATCTAATATAATTCTAACGGCTTCCGAGAGGAGGCCGTTTTACTTTTGTACCCGTTAACGGACAGGAACTATCCTACCACAGTCGAAAATTAATAAAAAACGAGTACAATGATGTGGAAATTAGTACGAAAAACAAAGCAACCGGATCAATTCAAATTTAATTCTGAAAAGATTTTTTTAGTTGCCTCACAGCCTCTCAAATCTATATTTGCTTATCTGGATACAACCAGAAGCGGATTGACTCAAAAGGAGTCCCATAATCGATTGGAACGATTTGGCTACAATGAAATAGCGAAAGAACACAAAGAGAATCACCTTGTCCTTTTTTGTAAAACATTTATAAATCCGTTTATAGGTGTGTTAATGGTTCTTGCATTGATTTCTTTAGTGATTGATGTCTGGCTGGCAAAGCCCGAAGAGCGGGAGTGGATAAGTGTTATCATCATCTTTACAATGGTTTTTCTGAGTGCTATTATTCGATTTTATCAGGACCTGAAGTCGGCTCAAGCTTCTGACGCATTACAGAAAATGGTAAAAAATACAGCGACAGTTTACAGGAGAGGCAATAATGAATCAATAGAAATTAATATTTCAGATTTAGTGCCGGGAGATATTATTTATCTGGCTGCCGGAGATATGATTCCTGCCGATATCCGCATTGTTGAGTCAAAGGATTTGTTCATAAGCCAGTCTTCGCTGACCGGTGAGTCAGAACCTGTAGAGAAAAGACCCGAACTGCTTAATCACCCTCATAAGACGGGGAGTGTGATCGAATTAGAAAACATCTGTTTCATGGGTTCCAATGTAATCAGTGGTTATGGTATCGGGATAGTCTTTGAAACAGGAAAAGGAACTTACTTAGGCAGTATCGCAAAAAGTTTAGTAGGAGTTCGGGCACAAACAAGTTTTGATATAGGCATCAACAATGTGAGTTTACTTCTGATCCGATTTATGCTTATTATGGTTCCATTCGTGTTTGTCGTTAATGGAATAACAAAGGGCGATTGGTTCGAAGCTTTCCTATTTGCAATATCAATAGCTGTAGGTTTAACCCCTGAAATGTTACCTATGATTGTCAGTTCCAATCTGGCAAAAGGGGCGGTAGTCATGTCTAAGAAGAAGTGTATCGTCAAAAACATCAATTCAATTCAGAGCTTCGGTGCAATGAATATATTATGTACGGACAAGACCGGGACATTGACCCGTGATCAGGTAGTTCTGGAAAAATATATTAATGCAAGTGGAGAAATAGATGATAAGCGTGTTTTACGTCATGCGTTCTTCAATAGTTATTTTCAAACCGGGTTGAAAAATCTGATGGATAGAGCGATTCTTGCTCATGTCAAAGAATTAGAATTAGATCATTTAAGTGAAAATTATACCAAAATAGATGAGATCCCTTTCGATTTTAATCGCCGTCGTATGTCTGTTATTATCGAAGACAGGCAAGGCAAAAGACAAATAATAACGAAAGGTGCCGTAGAAGAGATGTTAAACATCTGCACCTTTATAGAAAAAGACGGAGACGTAAGAGCTCTTTCAGCTGAAATGCTGAATCATGCAGTCCAGCTTACAGACCAAATGAATAAAGAAGGTCTTAGAGTTCTGGCTATTGCACAAAAGACATATCCTGAGAAAGAAAATGAATTCTCTATTGATGATGAATGTGAAATGGTTCTGATTGGATTTCTGGCTTTTCTGGATCCTCCTAAGTCTTCATCCAGAGATGCAATAAACTCGTTGCATTCAAATGGTGTAACAGTTAAAGTTCTTTCGGGAGACAATACGGCAGTTGTTAAAACTATTTGCAGACAAGTTGGGGTTAGTACTACATTAACTTTAACGGGAAATGAAATAGAAGCAATGTCTGATGATGAACTTGAAGAAATGTTGATTGAGACTCAGGTTTTTGCTAAGCTTACGCCACTTCAGAAAACAAGGATTATAGCATTGTTGCAGAGAATGGGTAATACTGTCGGGTTCTTAGGAGATGGGATTAATGACGCTTCAGCATTACGTCAATCCGATATTGGTATATCTGTAGACACAGCAGTTGATATAGCAAAAGAAAGTGCGGATATTATCTTGCTTGATAAAGATCTGATGGTACTGGAGCAAGGAGTAATCGAAGGACGGCGTACTTTTGGTAATATTATGAAGTATATCAAGATGACGGCAAGCTCCAACTTCGGTAATATGTTTAGCGTAATGGCAGCCAGTGCTTTCCTTCCGTTTCTTCCAATGTTGCCGATTCATCTGTTAGTGCAGAATCTATTGTACGATATATCTCAGACTACGATTCCTTTTGATAAGATGGATCCGGAGTATCTGACAAAACCTCGTAAATGGGATGCTTCGGATCTGAGTCGTTTTATGATTTATATAGGCCCGATTAGCTCTATATTTGATATAACTACGTATCTGCTTATGTGGTATGTCTTTTCTTGTAAGACTCCTGAGATGCAATCTTTATTTCAAACCGGATGGTTTGTTGAAGGTCTCTTATCGCAAACGCTGATTGTGCATATGATTCGTACGCGTAAGATTCCATTCTTACAGAGTAATGCTTCATTGCCTGTATTGCTATTGACGTTTACAGTCTGTGCAATAGGAATTGTTATTCCATTTACTTCCTTTGGAGCATCTATTGGTCTGGTGCCGCTGCCATGGAACTACTTTCCCTGGTTGATTGTTACTCTATTAGGATATTGTGTTGTAACACAATTAGTAAAACAATGGTATATTAAGCGATTTACACGTTGGTTGTAAAGTGATTACATCAAAATATGAAACAACCTATGAATTTGTTTATACGAAGTATTATTAGCGTTGTTATTTTGTATATCAATTCGGGATTTCATCTGAGCGCTCAAAATCAGGTGAACACCGAATTGATATACACTACAGAATTAGAAACAGCTTTTGAGAGAAAATGTAATTGGGCTAATCTCATTCAGACAAATTTTGACATATTATTCAAGAAGAACGATACGCAAAATTATGGAAAGCTGAGGATTAATTTAATAACAACTATCCAAACCTATGCAGGCACAATAGTGGATGATTTGCAAGGATTCTCTAATATTAGGGAAAAAGACTATCTGTTATCACCGTTTTTGGTAGGTTATTCATATTATTTTGGAGGGAGTGAATTTTTTGCCGGTATGCGTAATATAAATGAGGATTATTTTACGACCGATTACACATCTCTTTTTACCCAAAGTTCAGCGGGTATTCATCCAACATTATCGGCAAATTATAATTTAGCAAACTATCCGTATTCTGGATTATCTCTGTTTTTAGAAACAAATCCGACAAATTTTATTCGTTTAAGAACATCTATATATAATGCAGCAGCAGGAGCTGTATTTGTAAAAGATGAATCTCCGTTTGTTTTTAGTAAAAAGGGATTTTTCTTACTTCAGGATTGTTTATTACAAAATAAAATATGGAAATTCAATATTGGAATGATGGCTCAATTTAAGCAGAAGGATAATTTTCAGGATCTGGTTCTTTGGGGTGTGCTGGAAAAGTTGCTTTATTCAGACTCGAAATTAGCTGTAGGAATACTGGGAGAAGCATCTTATGCTTTTAGCAAAAATGTTGATTGTTCAACTTTTATGAGTGCAGGTCTTACGATAAGTGGATTATTAGGAGAGAAAGACAAAAATATATGCGGAGCACAATTCTATTATGCTAAATATAGAGAGCGGAGCGATTTAGACATTGAATTAACATGGCGTTATCAAATGAATAAATATTTTACTTTTCAACCTGCAATGCATATTGTTAAGACAGAAAAATGGCATCCTGCAGCACTTCTTCGATTCATCGTTCAAATATGATCAATCTTATATGGCGGCATCCTTTGAAAAATGATAATTATCATACCGAAGGATGCCGTTTTTATATATTTCTTATTACTATGCCATTAATGTTGGATTGAACAGAGAATTATGATTAGTGAGAATGGGTTGAATCGAATTTCAATAAATCGGTTTCTTATACAAATTTTTGTTGTAATAGATTTCTTTTAGATCCAGCATTTTAAGATCGATGTCATCTAATCCCATGTTGAAGAAATAGAAATCTTCATTATGGTCAGTTACATATTTGCGGTTTCTGCTTAGAAAAGCTTTACTCACAATAGAGTAACTTAGGTCACTGTAATCGGTTTCTATATTAGCTAAATCTGTAATTGTGTTAAAACAGTTGGCAGTTGATACAGGCTTGTTGACGTTGCTTCGGGCATTTTCAACATGTTCCCGGTTTTCTGTCAGATACGTATTATTAAACCAGATAACTAATGGAATATGTAATTGATAGTAAGTCGGGATAGGCGACGCATGAAGAAATTTATTACGGCTGTCGTCCATAATATCTTCTCCATGATCAGATGTATAAAACATAGCACTGCATATAGAGCTATCATTCAATATCTCTATTGCAGAATTTAAAACATAATCCACATAACGTATTGAATTGTCATATGCATTTATCAAATGGTTTTTTGTTTTTGTACTGACTGTATTGGCATTATCCGGCTTAAAATAAGCCATATCTTTTGGATATCGGTGCTGATAATTAAAATGTGATCCATAAGAATGAAAAACAATAAATAAGTTCTTGTCATCAGCCTCGATTTGTTCCTTTATGATCTGAAGGGCATTGCCATCAGGTAGATTTTCTTTATATAAATCATTATTTATGGGACTTAAGTCAATACGTTGATCAGCTTCCTCTGAAAAATAGTCGATTAATGAACGGTTAGGTACCTGATTGGATATGTATAACGTTCTGAATCCGGCTTCTTTAAAAGCAGTAATAATACTTTTTTGCTTATATATATCCATATAATTATCTGCATTTACAGCCGATAAGATAAGAGGAACGCTTTTATGGGTTGTATTGCTCTGAGTTATTCCATCTCTAAAAAAAAGAATGTCATTTCTTTGCTTTAATAAAGGATTTGTTTCACGGTCATAGCCGGCTAGTTCCCAATTGGCAGACCGAGAAGTTTCTCCTATGATAAATAAATAAACTTCACGTTTGTCTGATTTCTTTGTTTGTTTGCTATTGAATGTGAATGTTCTTGTGTTTTGTGGATAATTCTTACTTAGATGCCATCTTTTTACAGCCTGATTGATATTATTCATCACGTTAAGCGGGAATATAACGCGATTAAATTCAAAGAGAACGTTTGTGTATGATGAATAACAAGCTGCTGCGCCACCAATGATCATAAGTATAGCTCCTG
>JBOFKE010000006.1:0-3436 GCA_051657185.1 Bacteroidales bacterium
AAGCAGGCAAGACAATCGGAAACGGAACGATCAGCTACCTGATTGACCGCAACGGAAAAGTAGATGTTGCATGTACGTTCAATCCCGATACAGCAATCGTTAAATCGTTAGCACGTGTAGGCGTAGAGTTTCAAATGCCAAAAGCTTATCATGAGGTCGAATTCTCGGGAAGAGGAGGTGTTGAAACCTACATAGACCGTAACCAGTGCGGACGTATCGGACTGTTCAAAGAAACAGCCTACAATATGTTTATTCCTTATGTGAATCCGCAGGCATGTGGCAACCGTACGGATGTTCGCTGGTCTAAGTTTATGAATGCACAGGGACAAGGTATCATGGCAACTTCTACAGTACCGTTCCAAATGTCGGCATTGCCATATACCGATCGCGAATTGAATGATGCAACGCATCAGAATCAGCTGACAGAAGGTGACATCACGATCCATCTGGATGCAGAGCAAGCCGGCATCGGAACAGCAACCTGTGGTCCGGGTGTATTACCGAAATACAGAATACAAATTGAACCAAAAAGCTTTAGCTTCACACTACAACCTTTTTGAATGCGAATTTAATCATACAAGAAAGCCTCTCTGCCCGTAAAAGGCAGAGAGGCTTTTGTTTTGCAAAGGAATCCGATACACTCAAGTGATCTTTGGGAGCAGCGGATAGATACGTATTTGATGCCGATAAAATACGTATATGATAATTACGAAAGACGAATATTGATCTGATAAAAAACGTATGTTAATTTGAATAAATGCGTATTTGATTTTTGAATTACCTTAAGAGTCTGGATTTTGCTACCTATGAAAAATATTTTACATAGGTATCTAAAGTATTTTATATACGTAGCAAAAATAATTTACATACGTATGTAAATTTGATTAGATAAGAAAAATCGGAATATAGCTAGCAACGATACGGTATATCTCTGAAAAGATACGGTATATCTTCGCAACGATACGGCGTATCTTTTTAGAGATACACCGTACAATTTTGACAATGTACGGATTCTTTTTATACGCTCACTACAAAAGAATTTTTTTGCGTTTTATCTGCAACATTTGCAACATCCTCCCGAAACCCTTTGTAGATAGGGGATGGACGCTGTTGCAAATGGTTGCAGATGGTTGCAAATGAAATTTGATCTGCAACGTGTAATTAGTTGTAATATAGGTGTTTATACGCATGTTGCAAATGTTGCAAATGTTGCAGATAAAACTCTTTCAATATTAAACTTACTGACATAGGGCTGTCATGGAAGTCGCTATCTTTGTATCAAAAAGTATTCAACCTAATATAATAAAATATGAAAAGATTATTTTTATGCTCATCATTTGCTGATGTTGCCAATCTATTTGTCGATTGTATCAAAGAGGATTTGCAAGGGAAAATTATAGCTTTTATACCAACTGCAAGCCTTACAGAATCAATTCGATTTTATGTAGAAAAAGGAAAAATTGCTTTGGAAAAAGCAGGGATGATTGTTGAAGAAGTCGAGGTTATTCAACTTTCCAAAGAGGAAATAACTTCTATATTACACAAATGCGATTATATCTATATAACAGGTGGAAATACATTCTTCCTTTTGCAAGAGTTAAAAAGGAAAGGTGTTGATAAGATCATATCTGAACAAGTAAAATTGGGTAAACTTTATATTGGGGAATCTGCTGGAGCAATAATAGCATCTCCCGATACAGAATATATGAAAAATGTAAACTTTGATCCAATAGAAAAAGCTCCTGAATTGAAAGACTGTACTTCTTTAAATTTGGTTGATTTTTATACGGTTCCCCATTATGGAAATTTCCCATTCAAGAAAAAAGGGGAAAAGGTAGTTCAACTATATAATGAGAAGTTGCAGCTTATTCCAATAAGTAATAAACAAGCTATTTTTATTGAAGACTCAAATATTCAAATTAAAGATGCCAGATGAATAGAATAGACCGTATTTCTGCTATATTGATTCAGTTACAATCGCACTCGTTAGTGAAAGCACAGCAAATTTCAGAACGTTTTGATATAAGCATTCGCACTGTATATCGAGATATAAGAACATTGGAAGAGGCAGGAATTCCCATCACAGGAAATCCAGGTATTGGTTATTCACTTGCAGAAGGATTCAAATTATCTCCGCTAATGTTTACTCAAAAAGAAGCCTTGTCCTTTTTGATTGCGGAGAAATTAGTACATGAACTAACTGATTCAAATAGCAACGAACATTATAAGTCTGGAATAGAAAAAATAAGATCTGTCATGCGTTTTGCAGACAAAAATATGTTGGAAACAATGGAAAAACGCATGTCTGTTTTGAATACCTATAAATCATCTATTTATAAGCCCGATATTCTTTTACTAATACTACAAAGTATATATCAAAAAAGAATTATTGAAATATCTTATTTGGGAGGTAATACATTAAGTGTTTCAGAGCGAAAAATTGAATCTGTTGGAATTTTCTTTTCGAGAACTAACTGGTATCTGATAGGCTTTTGTCTTCAAAAAGAAGCCTATCTTACATTTCGTATAGATAGAATTCAAAAAATGCACATTCTTAATGATTTACAATCACAAGAACATCCCCCTCTAAAAAAGTTTATACACGAGTTTTATGATAAAGAAAAATTACATGAAATCGTAATAAGGATAGAAAAGGATAAAATTTCCATGATGAATGATGATAAATATTATTACGGATTGACATCTGAAAAAGAAATAGGAAATATGATTGAGTTCCATTTTCTGACATTTTCAATCAGTAAGTTTGCACATTGGTATCTGTCTTTTGCAGATAGTGCAACTATAGTAAAGCCAGATTCTTTAAAATATGAAGTTAAAAATATTATCAATAATATTTCTATTTGATTGCTGTCAAATGGTGTTCTTAATCGACTAAATAAAAGAATTATCCGACCAGATATTTTTCCGGCTGTTGTCGGAATACTCGCAGAAAAGGTTTGTTGTAAACGACCTTACAGTAGCACTGCAAGAACTTGCTAACGATGTGTAATAATCAATTGAATCTATCTGCTATTTTCCGTGGATAAAAGGACCAAGGATCCATGGGATGCATTAAGTCATTTACCGGTTGGTTAAATTCTCGTTTTCCAGAATATAAATTCAAAAGGAATAGATATTATATGCATTCAGTTAGTTAAGAAGTTACTGTTTGAGTGAGTTACCTGATAAAATAAAGTAATTGTTAAAATTAACAAGTGTAGTTAAACGTATGTTTTTCCTTGTGTACTATTTTTTATGATTATAAATTGCGGCACTTTAGTTTATGGGCTAATTTATGAGAATCAAAAAGATAGAATCAGACTTATCTGTAGAAGAATAATTAATCTGTATGAATGACCGGAAATCATTTTATTAGCGTGTATTCATATTAATATAAAAACCTTATGAGTTTAAGAACACAATTATTTTCGTTATT
>JBOFKE010000007.1:0-12241 GCA_051657185.1 Bacteroidales bacterium
AGTTTTACCAAACACAACAGGTAAGATTGATAAATAACGTTCTCCCTCAGGCTTCAGCTTTTTATATAAATCCTGTTCCCTCCAGGTTCCCCCGATCATCCCGATACCTATAAGTAACGTTTGCTGTATAATCAAAATAATGATTGCCGGCATGACAAATGATCCGTATCCGCCATAAGGATTGAATAAAGATACTGATTTAATTTGCACCGGATTACTTATAACTTTTGCCTTCTCCGGCGATTGCCCCTTAGCAACAAAACGATTCCATTCAATAGAGGTACTGATATCATCAATTGCACTTATCGCATCAGAAAAGACCTGTCTGTACATTAAAAAATAGCTTGCATCTGCATAAACAGACACTGCTGCTTTTTCCATACGCATAATCTTTTTCTCATAATCCTTAGGAATCACAATTACACCATTCACTTGTCGCGAAAGAAACATTTCTTTCGCTTCATTCAAGGATGCAGGCGTATAAGCGATATGTATATTGGAGGAAGCATCCAGGGCCCGTATCAAGTCACGGCTTGCCGGAGTATGGCTTTCATCTACAACTGCAATTGGAACATCCCGTAAAACTTCATTCTTATATGCTAATGAATAAAGTGTTGAGTAAATCAGAATAGCGCCAACCAGAATAAGTAATACTCCCGGATCTTTGATAATAAATTGAAGCTCACTCTTCAAAACCGAGATAAACTCTTTATATTGAATTCTTAAACGACTCATAATTAATTGTGTGTTAGTTCATTTCAGAGTTTATACCAATACGTCTCGTCCTGACACATTCTCTTTAACTTAGGAATCGCCAGATAAGGCAATACAATAAATAAGGTCAGATAGCCCAGATAAGGCATCGAATACACAATACCTGCTCCACGGATAGCCTGATCTATAAACACTTCCATATAATAGGTAAACGGAAATAACTTTCCGAATAACTGCATTGCAGGATCCATTGCCATGAAAGGAAACGTTAAGCCTGAAAATGTAAATGCCAGTACAGAATATCCTCCACCCAATGATAAAGCCAGACGCAAATTTCCTAATAATGTGATAATCAAAATCCCGATGCTCTGATAGGCCAATAAAAACAAATAGCCTGCGCTGAACAATAAGAATGTGTTCCCATTCAAAGGCACTTGTTCATAGACATACAGAATCACATTCATAAAGTTCCATAGTATGAACTGCAACACAAAATAGGGTGCTAACTTTCCCCAAAGAGCGGCAAGCATATTTCCATCCGCAGAAGCCAGCCATTCAGACGCTGTCCCGTTTTTAAGCTCTGAACCAATTGCGAAAATCGTCACAATGAGTATAAAAACAACCATCATCATAGGCAGAAATGCGGGTAGCAAATAGAAAGAGTAATTCGTAAACGGATTAAACAATACATGTTTCTCAAAAGTAACAGGCATCATTTGGACATAAGCTTCCTTCTCTGACAAACCTGCTTTCATCAATAATTGTATCTGAATACCCGAAGAAAAAGTCATTACCGTTGTTCGGATATCTTTATCTATTAATCCATTTTTCGAGATATTTGTTCCACTTATAAAAGCCGACACTGCAACAGGATCGTTTTTATAAATCGATTTTTCCATTCCTTTCGGAAGAATAATAAATGCATCTATCTTCCCTTCTCTTATTAAGCGTTCTCCTTCCAATGGATCAGAAATATCCTGAGTAATCTTTACTGAAGGAGTTGCATCAATCATTCTGACAAGTTTTCTTGACAAATCTGAGTTATCCTGATTATAGACCGCAACCGGTAAATCTCTTGGAACTCCTGTCTGAAATATCAATACAAAAAGCAGAAACGAAATAAGAGGAAGAATCAATGAAAGCGTAATCAGAATCGGAAATTGCGAAAAGCGCTTCCATTCCCGATTCAACGCTGACTTAAATGATCTGTAGAAATTATTCATCATTTACTTGATTTCATCCCAATTCACAATCACAGACATTCCCGGACGTAATTGTTTTATCGATTTAGCCGGACGCATTTTCACTTCAAAAGTGCGAATATCAAAATCTCCTTTTGTACGCGTTGCTGACCATGTTGCATAATCAGCCTGCACCGCTAACTTATCAACAACCAGATCAATAGTTTCATCTGTTCCGGGTACATATCCCTTAACGACAGTTCCTTTTTCTAACTTTGGAAGCAACGTTTCTTTTACATTAAAAGTAACATAGATATCATTTAAATTCACCAGAGTTATTATTGGAAATCCGGTTCCTACTAATTCATTCTGTTCTGCAATAACCGAAGAAACTTCAGCATCAATCGGAGCATTCTGACGAGCATCTGACATTAATGATGTCACCTCATCCACAACTGCGTTCGCTTGATCGAATAAAGCGGATGCTGCTTTTTTATCTTCATTTCTTGCCCCCTCTTTAGCCAATTCATATTGCGATTTTGCAGCCGTACGTGTTGCGTCCATAGCCTTCAGATTAGCGGAAGCTTCATCCATTTTCTGTGCAGGAATTACACCACTGTTATATAATTTTTCGGCACGTTGATAAGTTTGATTCGCAAGCGTATAACCGGCTTCTGCTTTTTGCCATACATTATATAAGGCAGTAATCTCTTGAGAACGTGCCCCTTTCATCGCTTTCTCTTCCTGAGCTCCGGCTGCATTTCTCACAGCTTGAGCCTGACGAAGTTTTGCGTCAACCTCCGGAGTTTTCAAAGCAAAAAGAGGATCACCCGCTTTCACCGTTTGACCTTCTTCTACAAAAATCGAATCAATACGTCCTGGTACTTTTGATGAGATCTTTACACTCGTTGCAACAACTTCTCCCTGAATCAACTGAGGAGTTGGTTTGATCACAAACCACGTTATTAAAGAAACAACAGCTAAAATGATAGCGATACCTGCTGCTATACCTGCAAAACTTCCTTTTTTCATCTCTATATTTTTTTATTGTATTCTGAATTATTTATAACTGATTATCTGATTGGACGGACGTGTGCAATATTCGATGAATCGCTCACTCTGACCACAAGTTTCAAGCAATTTAGCTAACGTTATATCATATGTATAAGCAGCTTGTAATCGCTCTGTTTGTTTTTTAGCTAAATGCAGTCGGGCATCCACCACATCATTTGAAGTTGCTGAACCTTCCGTAAATGCCACCTCTTTAATACGCAAATATTCAGTAGCAAATTCAACCGAAGCGTCCAATGCCGGGATTTGCTGTGCCGAGCTCAACAACGAGTTATAGAGCTTTTCTACTAAAACCTGGATATCATTCTCTGCTTTCTCCCGATAAGCATCGGCCTGCTTAACTGTACTTTTTGCTGCACTATACTTATGTTCTCTGTGTAAACCATCGAAGATATTCATCTTTACACCAGCACCAATGGCCCACTTAGGCGCATAATTCGTTAACTGATGATTATAAACATCTACGACACCCATCAGGGCAACTTGTGGCATAAACTCCGATCGTTGAAGTTTCACTCCTTCTCTGGCAAGATCACCCTTCAATTTAACTTGTTCTACCAAAGGATTACCTTCCACAGCTAATCGCTTGAAATAATTAACATCCTCCAAATCTGTCACAATAAATAAGCTGGATGCAGGAAGAATACGTGTTTCATTTTCCTGATTAAGTGTTGTAAGTAAGGCAGTGTTGATAGTATTCTCAAATAATTTTGCATTATTGTATTCCTTCACTGCATCCGCTTCATATGATTGAGCATGTAAACGCTCTCCTCGAGCAATCATTCCGTTTTCTTCTAATGCTTTTGCATCTTCCAAATGCTTTTGCATACCTTCCAGAACTTGCTCTCTAAGTAATGTTACCTGTTGAGACAGCGATAATCCGTAATATCTTTCAATTAATTCAGACACTAAAGCCGATTTATTTTGTTCTCCTTTAGCTTCAGCTTCTTTTTGCTTAATTCTTGCTGCGCTATTTGCAGCCATAATTTTCCCACCTGTAAACACAGGTACGGTAACATTAGCGCCTACTACCCCGAAACTTTTATCTTGAATAACCATTCTCAGATCTTTCTGAGCCAGCTGAGCTAATTTCCCTGCTACGATTTGTTGTAAATTCGGAGGAAGAATAGGAAGAAGAGAACCTGCAACAGCTCCCAACTCATCTTTCACCGAATTGGCATCAATCGCAATATCATCCGATAATAAAGCGTATGTACCCACAACGCCAATTTTCGGAAAATACAAACCTAAAGCTGCTTTTCGTTCTTTATTTGCGGCGTCTTCTTCGTATTTAATCGCATCCATCATAGGATTGGATGTCATTGTTATATGTAAGGCTTCATCAATGGACAACATTTGGGGAATGGAGTCATTCCCGGCATTTGCCTGATAAACAGCCGAAGCTAATAGAGCTATCAATAAGCATTTTTTATTCATATTTCCCTTATTTGGTGTTTTCTCAATTCTTATTTTCGTATTGTTGACAATGCCAACTGTATCATGTGTTCTATAATAAAGCTATCCTTTTCTTTTTGCTCAAACAGTCCTTTAAAGTATACTGAGAAATATTGAAATGGCATACCAATCAGGATTGTAAATACATCAACCGCCTGCAACTGAGGATTCAATAATCCTTTCGCTCCGTAAATATCAATAACCTGCTGTGACAATGTTCTTACCTGTTCTGTCAATGCCGGATTAATTCCATATGAGAAATCGTTAAACACAATAATGAAGAATTTTATCTTTGCCGGTTCTGAAACAGCTGTCTCTCCTATTAATGTAATCACTCCGCGCACTAATTCCTCCAGGCTTACCTCTTGTTCCAATAAAGAAGCTATACGATCATTAATAACTTCCAGTGAATTCTTCAACAGAAATGCGATTAAATCATCTTTACTTGGATAATGTCGGTACAGGTAACCAACAGAAACATTTGCTTGCTGAGCAATCATTGCTACTGAACAATTTAGAATACCCGATTCACTGATTATCTCCAAAGCAGCTTCACGAATTCTTTCAATTTTTGTTTCATCAATTCTTCGAGCCATAATTCTATAATTTTACTATAAACCTATAATCCAGACATATACACCGGATAAAGATTTATGAATGAACGTTCATAAATTAATTTGAGTGCAAATATGAATAAATAATTCGACACACACAAAATAAATGAACAATAATTCATAAATTACTTATTCCTAATTTTTGTACACAATAGACATCTTCTACGAATCGAAAGATAGAATTCCGAATAGATCATCAGAATAAAGAAAGAAATTACAACTTACTCTCTGAATTATTATTTTAATAGATAGCTTAGTTTAATATGGCAAATCCAGCCAATCATCACAGCCAATTAATTATCAAATCATTACCACTTATCATTTTTATTATTTTAATATTTACATCCGGAATATGACAGACAGAACCTTTAATTTCTCAAATATATCATTCAGGTTTCATAGTGTTATTTAACGCGCTAAAAGCCATCAGTCCGAAACTTTTGAAAAAACATTGTTGTTATATCCCTGTCATTTAGATAGAGACAATTAAACCTTAACATGTTAAATTAAACTTATTGAATATGAAAAAGTTATTTCCTCTTTTTTTCGCATTCGTCGCTGTAATGTTTGCATCTTGCGAAAAAGAACCAAATCTTGATAAACTTGATAATGAATATCTGGTTTACACACAGTATGACAAAACAGCTGATTTTAAAGCTGATACAACATTCTACATTCCGGATAGCATTTTAGTTATTACGGGAAGTAAAGATCCTGTTTATTGGAACAAAGATAATTCCAACGCACAGCAAATCATTGATACTTACGTAACCGATATGACATCCAGAGGATACAAACGTGTTGATGATAAAACAGATGCAAATCTTGGACTTCAATTAAGCTATATTGAAAACACAAGTTATTTTGTTGGCAACAATAACTACTGGTGGTGGGATTATCCGGGTTACTGGGGACCTAACTATTGGGGTAACGGATGGAATAATTGGTATTACCCATATCCTGTAGTATATAGTTATACAGTTGGTTCATTGTTAACAGAAATGGTGGATCTGACAAAACCTGCAACCAAAGCAACTACAAACAAACTTCCGGTTATCTGGAACTGCTACATAACAGGTTTGGCTAATGATGGTTCTTTGAGTCTTCAAAAAACAATCAAAGGAATCAATCAAGCATTTGTTCAATCACCATATATCCAGAGTAACAAGCGCTAATCTCGCTTTTACATGTCTCTACTAAACTAGATAATTAAACGGTGATTCAATTAAACGAATTAATTCATTAAACTATTTTTCCGATGAAAACTATAAAAAATATTGGCGTAAAGTTATTTGCAGCTGTTGCTTTACTTTTTGCCGTACCTACACTTGCAAGCGCTCAGAATTATAGTACAAGCGCATACAATAATTATTATTTGAATGCAGACTGGAACTTCAACGTACCTCTTGGCAATGATTTTGCCAGCAAGGCTAGTGGTTGGGGTATGAACTTCGATGCAGGTTATTACCTGACTGATAATTTCGGCTTAGGAGCTTTTCTTGCTTTTAATACGAATCATAAATATATTCCGACTCAAACATTCCAGTTTGAAAACTCGACAATGACAACTAATCAGCAACATTCTGTTTTCCAATTACCTTTCGGGGTATCTGCCAGATACAGAATGATGAGTGAGAGTATCTTTGAGCCATATTTATCAATGAAATTAGGTGCTAATTATGCACAAATGGCGTCGTATTTTTCAACATTCAAAGCGTATGATCGCACATGGGGATTCTATTTATCTCCTGAAGTTGGTACAAATATCTGGTTAACACCTAATCAAACTGTCGGATTACACCTGGCTCTTTATTATAGCTTCGCGACTAATAAAGGTCATGTATTAAACTACTCAATGGACAATTTGAATAACTTCGGTTTCCGAGTAGGTCTTTGCTTCTAAATGACATATTTAGTGAAGAAGAGGTTGCATCCTATAAAGATGCAGCCTCTTTTTTTTTATCTCACATAAAGTCCGGATCATAACTACATCCCGGAGTACTCTTATCGGGAAGATCTGATAAACTTTTCATAGCATCTGACAAATCCATCAATCAAATAATCACCCCGTTACATCCGGATCATCCGGTGCAAATACAAATTAAAACAGAAAGACCTATTCATTCTTTAAAACATAAATCGTATCTTTGATTTCTAATTGCTTAAATTTTTAAATAAATAAGATATGGAACTTAGAGGTCGTATTTTCGCTATTCTACCTATGCAAACCGGTCAGGGACGCAATGGAGAATGGAAAAAACAAGATTACGTTTTAGAAACACTGGATCAGTACCCAAAGAAAGTATGCTTCAATATGTGGGGCGACAAAATTGATCAGTATCCTGTTAATGTCGGCGAAGAAGTTGTTGTGTCTTTCGATGTAGAAAGTCGCGAATACAACGGAAGATGGTACACGGATGTGCGTGCATGGAAAATAGACAAAGCCTCTCAACAAGAGCCTGTCCAATATTATGCCCCGGAACAAGTACCGGCTGCTGCACCATCGGGAAGTTCAACACCTTTCCCATCAACCAGCGACATGCCTGCTGACGATCTTCCATTCTAAGACAAATAAAAAGAGTGATTCAAGCTATTTGAATCACTCTTTTTATTTGTCTTAATGTAAAGATAAAAACAACGTTCCTCAAATTTAGAAACTTCTAATTCAGAAGTTATACTCAATTAATCCGGCAAACCACATTATACCATACATGAAAAAAACAGGCTATCCGAATAGTTCGGGTAGCCTGTTTCGGATTCAATATCCAATTTTATATAAACTGCAAACGAAAATCTTATTTTGTTGCTTTTTCTTGCCAGCTAAATGGCTCAAAAGGCTCGCTGTCGTTTAAGTTCTTCCAAGATGGCTTACGTACAGCCAAAATTACAAATGGAGCTCCAACAACAAGAAGGCAACCGGCAAATAATACGCCATACCATACAGCCGGACTACCACTCGGAATCTGAGCCGGAGGAATAAAGCTTAACACAAATGCCAATAAAGAGCCACAGAATCCAAGTCCTGCAAGAAACCACATCATACCATTTCCTTTAGCCCCGATTCGATAAGGTCTCGCCAAATCTTTTTGTTTATATCTCAATGCAATTGCAGCAGCAAACATCAACATATACATGATCAGGTATAAAAGGACTGTCAATTGAGATAAAATCTGGTAAAATGATTGCACAGAAGGCATCACAACAAAAAGTAGACTTAATAAGGTTACGATAATACCCTGAATATATAAGATATTCTTTTGAACACCATTATTATTCGTTTTCTGCATGAATGGAGGCAAATATCCAGCTTTACCTACAGTAAAGATACCTTTGGAAGGACCTGCTACCCATGTCAATACACCAGCCAAAACACCAAAAGCCAAAGCCACTGCGATAACCGGAGATAACCAGGAAGCATGAATAAATTTAAAATAACTATCAAATCCTACCAATAAACTTTGTGTCAGATTAATATCTTTCTGAGGAATAATAATACCTAGAGAGAATGTACCTAGCACGAATATCAAAACTGTTACAAAAGCACCAATAAATACAGCTTTCGGATAGTTTTTAGATGGATTTTCTACGTCTTTTACATGCACACCCATCATTTCCATACCTGCATAAAACAAGAAGATACTTGATGCTAATACAAGATTATTGAATTTTGTAAAATCCGGAAAGAAGTTTCCTTCAAAATTCATTTGAGACTCGCCTCCCATTGCTAAATATACACCCGCTAAGATGATCAGCAAACCAGCAGGAATAATTGTTCCGACCATACCTCCTACTTTTGCTACTTTACTCACCCATCCCATACCTTTCAACGAGATAAATGTTGCAGCCCAGTAGATGATCAGTACAACTACCAACGTGTACATTTTATTACTTGCCAAACTCATATCTGATGTCTGATCCATGCCAATAAACGCTAAGGAAACCGCACCAAATGTCAATACTGTAGGATACCAGATTGTACTTTCTACCCATTGAAGCCATATAGCTAAAAAACCCAGTTTTTCACCAAATGCCTCGCCGACCCAACGGAATACCCCTCCTTGTTTATCCTGAAACATCGCAGCTAACTCTGCAGCGACCAATGCTGTAGGAATTAAAAAACAGATAGCGGCAAACAGGTAATAAAATGCTGAGCTTAAACCATATTCAGCTTCTGCAGGAAGTCCACGCAAACTCACCACAGCTGTAATGTTCATAATTGCTAAGGTCATTACCCCGATCTTAGCTCCAGTTGAAACTTTATTAGCCATAAATTGCAAATTTATTTAATTAGTTAAGGTTGTTTGTTCATACACAAGAATAAAACAAAACTTCATTGATTTAGTTTTTAAACCCATAGAATTAATGTCTAAGAATAAAAATTATTATCTGATCATTATTCAAAAAAAAGCTACAAACAATTGTATAATAAAAAAAAATTATATTTTTGCGAATATCGGTTCCGTTAATACGAAATCTACTAATACCTTCGAAAAATCCAATAAGGGCTCCTCCTTTCAGCCGGACTCCTTATCCGTATTTTTCTTTATAACCTTATAATACACAGCTCAATGAAAACTATTTGGAAAATAATTATTTTTATTGGAGTCCTGCTTTCTATCATTATGATCCGGACTTTTACCTTTACACCGGTACTTTCAGACAAAACTTCTGAGTTTTGTTCTCAAATTGCACGCCATAATAAAATTGACTGGAGCGATTCAGATGTATCTTCAAACCAAACACCGGGACTTCAGATTCTGACCAATCTTTCTTCTGTTGTAACAAATAATGAAATCTGTGAATTATCGAAATCATTAATTCCTGTTCAAAGAGCTTATGCAGCCTATCTGGCTAAATCAAATTCGGTTTCAAATATCGAACCTCTCATACTGCAGCACTTAAATGATGCAGCAGAAGTGGAGTTACAAATTGCTAATGTAAAATCCAGAAATAAAGTTGGTGACATATATCTTGAAACGCTCTTCCCTAAATTGGAGCCAGTACAGCAGAACCGTATCGACAGCTTACTTATCTTCAATAGAAACAACAAACTGCGCTTCCGCAAAGAAGCATTGGACAGACAAGCAGGAAACCGGATCTTTTATGAACGTATCCGTGAAATATGCAAAGTGGAACCAGCAAAAGAAAACTATATCCATTTGGCTAAATATCAACAAGAACAGGACGTAACTTTACTTAAGCGCGAACTCAAAAAAATATATAGTAAAAACCTAAACTACATATTAGAAGCTGTTACAGTCTTCCCTCATCCTCAATTTCTTCCTTTACTAATGGATGTATTCGGATATGTGGAAAAAGAGAAGCTTCCTAAACATATCAATCCGGATCTTCTTTTCGGAGCTCTACTGCAATATAAAGATCCGACTGTGTTTTCGAAACTCCAGCATGTGCTGATTAATGGTGAAAGACTATATCCCGAACCATTCGTTTCTGCCGCTTATACAGCTATACAAAAAGCTAATTCAGAATACTATTTACCACTTTGTACGATCAAGGAGAACACAGTCATGCAATAATCAATGAGACATTCGATTTTTTTTCATAAACAATGTTTTTCGATACGTGTTATTAAGATAGGACTTTAACAAGCGTATTTTAAAACAACCTTATTATGAGAATAAAGATTAAATACAAAGCACATGATAAGCCTTAACTTGATTTGAGATAATATCCTTATTATCTCAATATAAGTGCATCTATGCATTTCTAACTAATTTATTACCGGCAATCCAAAACGTACATAACATGAAACTATTAATTGACAACACAATACCTCCTTTTCTGAAATTTATACATATAATGGTATTGATCGGAAGTCTCGTTCTTGTAGCAATGGTATCATTTGAGCTATTTAATCTATTTCCACAACTGTCCCGATCTCATTTTCTGACTATCCAATTCTGGATCTGTATGGTGTTTCTGGCAGACTTCTTTGTTGGTCTGTTTATGTCAAAAGATAAATGGGCTTATTTCAAAACCAGATTTATCTTTCTTATTATATCGATCCCCTATTTAAATATAATTAATTATGAACATCCGAATATTCCGGAAGGTATCTATTACTTTCTGCGATTAATTCCTTTAATTCGGGGAGGATATGCGATGTTCATTATTACATCCTGGATGACAAATAATAAAGCGACCAGCTTGTTTTTCACATATCTGGTCATTTTGTCTTCAATCATATACTTCTGTACTCTTATTTTCTTTACGGTCGAAAAAGGTGTCAATACACAAGTGAATTCTATAGGTGATGCTTTTTGGTGGGCTTCTATGAATGTGACAACTGTCGGATCAAACATTATTGCCGTAACAACAACAGGTAAAGTAATGACAGTAATAGTAGCTGCATTTGGTATGCTCATGTTTCCGATCTTCACTGTATTTATTACCGATAAAGTCATAAAAAGCCGTGGCGGAGACGATCAAAAGCAATCCGATGAATAATTTTTTTATTTTCTTTTCAACTTAATCATCAGCTACTTACTCTTAAAATAAGGGCTAACAAGCAATCTAAATGATAAAAAAACACTTCAAACATTAGGTTAATTCAATTCTTTGCTCTATCTTTGCAATGCAAAACAAAAAAGGTACCATAGCTCAGTTGGTAGAGCAAAGGACTGAAAATCCTTGTGTCCCCGGTTCGATTCCTGGTGGTACCACCCTTTTTTTTGAGGTGCCATAGCTCAGTTGGTAGAGCAAAGGACTGAAAATCCTTGTGTCCCCGGTTCGATTCCTGGTGGCACCACGATAAAAAGCCTGACTTTTTCAAGTCAGGCTTTTTATTTTTACTCCAATAAAACATACCACTCCTTTTAGCAATATTGAGCTCAACGGATAAATACGGATCAGCGGATAAATCCGGTTTGTAGCTTTCAATATTAAGTTATTCCTAACTACAGGATATCAAAATGAGATCTATGCTTTAGATTCTCTCAAAGAATCTTACTACTAACAAAATTTGAAGTTTTATTTGCAACATTTGCAACACCCATATAAACGCATATAATACAGCAACTTACGTGTTGCAAATGAATGTTCATTTGCGGATCAAGTCAAAAAGTTGTGGGAATGTTAAAAGTCAGATTGGATTACGCATAAATTTTGCATAATCTAAATAAGAAGAATTTTATATCCCGGACTCCTCTAAAATCAGCTCTGAAAGCTTTAATTTTTGCATTGAAG
>JBOFKE010000008.1:0-3649 GCA_051657185.1 Bacteroidales bacterium
CTGTCTCCGTTGTTCTTCTGAACGATAAGTACACCATCTCCTTTTTGAGGATTAATTTCATAACTGATAAATCGACTGTCCTTTGATAAATTAGTTCTGCTTATTACCTTCCACGAATCATATACCGTATGATCCAATACTTTTTTCTGAGCCATCAATCCCAGACAGAGAGAGACAGACGAAAAAAAGAGTATAGATTTTTTCATATCCTGGTTTTTAATTATTTGAATTACAAATATATAAAAAAAGGAGAATTCAATCTTTTTTCGACTGAATTCTCCCATTCTTAATTCCTATATCGGCTCAATGCCTTGCTTGGCTAATAGCTCAAGACTCAGCTCTTTGAGTTTGTATTTCTGGATTTTACCACTTCCTGTCATCGGAAACTGATCGATAAAGAAAATGTATTTGGGAATTTTGTGACGGGATATCTGCCCCCTGCAAAACTCCTTCACGTTTCCTTCACTCATCTCATATCCCTCTTTCAGAATAATAAATGCTCCGATTTCTTCTCCGTATTTCTTAGAAGGAACAGCTGCAACCTGTACATCACTGACGCCTTCCATTTTATAAAGAAACTCTTCTATTTCTCGAGGATAGATATTTTCTCCGCCCCTGATAATCATATCTTTGATACGTCCCGTGATACAAAAGTTTCCGTCTTCACGCTTAATACCCAGATCGCCTGAATGTAAAAAGCCGTTTGCATCGATAATTTCGGTCGTTGCTTCAGGCATTTTATAATATCCTTTCATAATATTATATCCCCTGCAACACATTTCACCCTGAACACCTTCCGGACATTCCTCTCCCGTTTCCGGATCGATAACCTTTACTTCTATATGAGGTAATTCTCTGCCGACAGTTGAGGAACGTACTTCCATTGTATCGTCTACATGACTTTGCGTCATACCCGGTGAGGCTTCCGTCAGACCATATACACTGGTGATCTCCTTCATATTCATTTTACCCATCACTTCTTCCATCAACCATTGCGGGCATAAAGCACCAGCCATAATCCCCGTTCTAAGTGAAGATAAGTCAAATACTGAAAACATCGGATGATTAAGTTCTGCTATATACATTGTCGGAACTCCGTACAGAGCCGTGCATCTCTCTTTATGTATGGATGCAAGTACGACCAACGGATCAAAGCGTTCGAGAAGTATCACGGTAGCTCCATGCGTAATGATTGCCATCATACCGAGTACGATTCCGAAACAGTGGAATAAAGGAACAGGTAAACACAGTTTTTCCTGATCGGTAAAACGCATACACTGACCGATACTGTAGCCATTATTCGTTATATTGTAATGGCTTAACATAACACCTTTGGGGAATCCTGTTGTACCCGACGTATATTGCATATTAACCGTATCATGCACATTTACGTCCGATTTTAATTTCTTGTACGCTTCGTTGTCAATCATATCTGCCAGCAACATGATCTCAGACGTATTATACATGCCTCTGTATTTCTCCTGCCCGATGAATATCACATTCTTCAGATAGGGATATTTCCCGGCATGTATATGTCCTCTTGGTTGTGTTTTCAATTCCGGAAGCATTTGATAGACCATTTTCGGATAATCACTGTCAAATGTACCGTCCGTAATACAGATCGTATGCAAATCTGCATTTTCAACCAGATACTCTAATTCATTTTGCTTGTAATTGGTATTAATAGTTACCAATA
Organism: Bacteroidales bacterium; assembly: GCA_051657185.1. Taxonomy (GTDB): domain Bacteria; phylum Bacteroidota; class Bacteroidia; order Bacteroidales; family UBA7332; genus UBA7332. Next base: position 1,697 of record JBOFKE010000008.1, read on the forward strand.
CGGCTCCGATTTTGGCAGTAGCAAACATAAAGGTATTCCAGTCGGGAACATTGGTAGCCCATATTCCGACATTATCTCCTTTTTTTACACCGATCGCCATCAACCCTTTCGCCAGCCTGTCCACGCGTTCATTAAATTCGGCATAGGTAAAGCGAAGATTTCTGTCAGCATATATCATAAACTCTTTGTCCGGAGTTTGTGCAGTCCAGTGTTCAAGCCACTGCCCTAATGTTTTATCGTATAGCATATCCTGGAGATTTAGAAAGGCGTATAGATTACTGCCAAAACGTTCGCTTTTTCATTATTCGATGAATGTACATGATGTGGAACGATTGAATCATAATAGATACTGTCGCCCTTGCGTAGCAAATAAGTACGAGTACCATATTTGATTTCGATCTCACCTTCGAGTACAAACACGAACTCTTCACCTTCGTGAGAAGAGAGTATAAAATCTGTATGTTCGCAAGGTTCTATTTGGATTTGGAAAGTTTCCATATGTCTGCCCGCTTTGGATTGAGAAAGGGCATGATATTGCAGATGTTTGCATTGTGTTTCGCCGCAATGCATTAAAACTGTATCTTTTGTGTTCTCACTTCTTGTTATAACCGGTCCCGTTTCTTCATAATCATCCAGGAATGACCCCAGACGTACCCCCATAGATCTGGCTATGCGGATTAAGAATGCGATAGAAGGTACCTCTTTGTTATCTTCAATTAATTGTAATTGCTCTATTGTCAGACCTGCATTTTCAGCTACTTGTTCAAGGCTGATGCTTTTCATTTCTCTGAGTGAACGGATGCGTTCACCTACTCTGTTTTTATTATCCATAATCTTGAGTATTTTATAACATATTTACTCTAGTATGGGGCAAATATAGAAAATATATAACGAAACAAAGCCTTTTAAGAGAAATCAGTAAGGATAATCGAATATTCTTCTTACTAAAAGACATAAAAAAAGCGGAGAAATCATTTGATTTCTCCGCTTTAAAGTCTTGTGACCAGAAATTACTTTCTGATGTTAAGTTCTTTAATGATAGCACGGTATCTTTCGATATCTTTAGCTTTTAGATAATCTAAAAGGCTACGACGTTTACCTACCAACATTTTAAGAGCTCTCTCTGTGCTATAATCTTTGTGATTTAACTTCAAGTGTTGAGTTAAATGCGAAATACGGTATGAAAATAATGCAATCTGCGCTTCTGATGAGCCAGTATCAGTATTAGACTTTCCGTATTTTGCGAAGATTTCTTCTTTCTTAGCAGAATCTAAGTACATAGTTTAAAAAATTATATTGTTAAACAAATCGAGGACAAAGGTAACAGTTTCTTTTTGACTTACAAGAGGTTTTCATCTTTTTTATCAATGATTTATGCAATTAATATCGTACCTTTGCACCACAATTTTGAAGATTACATATGCAAAAGATTAGAAACATTGCAATTATTGCACACGTTGACCACGGTAAAACGACATTGGTTGATAAAATGTTGTTGGCTGGTCAGTTATTCAGAGATAATCAGCACACAGGTGAATTAATTTTGGATAACAACGACTTGGAGCGTGAGCGTGGTATTACTATCCTTTCTAAAAACGTTTCAATTACATACAAAGGCTACAAGATCAATATTATTGATACTCCCGGCCACGCCGACTTCGGTGGTGAAGTAGAGCGTGTATTGAACATGGCTGATGGTTGTTTATTGTTGGTGGATGCGTTTGAAGGACCAATGCCTCAGACTCGTTTTGTGTTACAAAAAGCACTGGAAATGGGTCTTAAACCGATTGTTGTAGTTAATAAGGTTGACAAACCAAACTGTCGTCCGGATGAAGTACACGAAATGGTTTTTGATTTGATGTTCAGTTTGGATGCGAACGAAGAGCAGTTGGATTTCCCTACTGTTTATGGTTCTGCTAAAAACAACTGGATGGGAGCAGACTGGAGTACTCC
>JBOFKE010000009.1:0-13925 GCA_051657185.1 Bacteroidales bacterium
GGCTGAGTTTCGGGATTTGTAATAGCCTGAATCGTTTTAGCTCTGTCCGAGGCCGAAATGCCAGTCGAACATCCATTTCCCAATAAATCTATTGACACTGTAAAAGGCGTCGCGTGCAATGCAGTATTACCAGCAACCATCAGATCTAATTCCAGCTCTTCACATCTTTTTTCTGTTAATGCACAACAGATCAAACCACGACCGTGCGTCGCCATAAAGTTGATTTTCTCTGGCGTGATTAATTCAGATGCTGCAATAAAATCGCCCTCATTCTCACGATCCTCATCATCTACAACAATGATCAATTTACCGGCTTTGATATCTTCAATAGCCTCTTCTATTGTATTGAGCTTAAACATTTAAGTAGTTTTTTATTTAAACGATTATTTTTTTATCAAATTCGATATTTCGGCATTTATACGCAATATGTTTTGCAAATCACTTTTCAAAACTCGTCTTTGAATCAGTGCAAATATATAAATAACTATACCGATCGGGAAAATAATTCCCATAAACCATCGAATATATTTGTTCTTTGGAATAATATGCATCTTTTCAATCTGTAAAACCGGATATTCCGATATTTTATAAAAGAATGCACTATCTTCTGAGTTCAGTAACTCTTCTACAATAGACTCTATCAATTCAGACATTTGAGCTACTACTGTAAAGTTATCACCTTTAACCCATAAATTGAAATAACTAAAGTTTCGTGGCTTCGATGCTTCCTTCATAAAACCTGCTATTGAGTCATCCAGATCAGTAAGCATCATACGCACTTTATGCATATCTGCAGTATTAATAATAACCTCTTTCTTATTCAGCTCACGTGCACCACGTTTTCCGAATATTTTTTTCAGGAAGGTCGAATAAAGATCGCCACTCATAATAGTAGAATCCTTCACTGCTTTATAAGTCAAAAACACACCTAATGGTATTAAGACAGCAGTACTCAACCACATACCCTGGTAAGCAGGCAATACTCCATCACGCGCAAATTTATAACCCGTATTGTCTATAATATAATAGAAAATAAAGAGAAATACCGAAAGTACGGCTGGCATACCTAATCCTCCCTTTCGGATAATTGCTCCTAATGGTGCTCCGATAAAGAAGAATACCAGACAGGCAAAAGCCAGTGAGAATTTTCTATGCCACTCCAATCGATGTCGGTTTATCGATTTTTTTGTATCCGTATAAGAATAACCCCGATACTCTATATCTTGTTTACGAGAATTTGCTAATGATTTAGCAGTATAGAATAACTGACGCTTTTCATCGGTTAGCATTTTAGCTAAAATAGAATCTGTATCTACTTCCTTATAAGCCATTAGCGTTTCTTTTGCCTCTATAGTCATTGTCGTATCATTTTTTGAACGAATACGATCACTGGCTATAATTAAAGGCGTTCCAAAAAGCAATGCTTTCGAGTTCATCTTTTCAATACTATCTCCTATCACTGTCAGTGAGTCTGCTGTTCGCTTCAACTCTTCCAAATCTTTGCCAATGTACTGACTCGACATAAAGGATTCATCCATACGATTGAAGTTTGCATCAAACTCTATCAGGAATGTTTTCTTAGAGAAGTTCTCACGTCTGTAAGGTACATTATTATAGGACGAGCGCTGTTTCTGCAAATTTTCAAAACTTTCTCCACTCCATAAGGTAAAAAACAATGCTTTTTTATCTACTGTTGTTTCTAGTTTGGCAGAATCGGCTACAATCACACGAGCATTTTCGAAGCCATTTGAGTAATCATATACCATCACATCATAAAGAAGTCCCGTTTCACGGTTCTTTTTTGTAACGTACAGATTAAATCCTTCGATTTGATCATAAAACGTAGCTTCAGGAATATCCAGCTCAGGCGATTTTTGTTTCATTGCATAAAGCAATGTGTACATCTTTACCTGCACCTTCGGATTGGCATAGTTCTGATAAAAAAAGGAGAACGTACAAATACTACTTACGAAGATAATTAATGGCAACATAATACGAATCAAAGGAATACCGGCAGCCTTCATTGCCAGTAGCTCCAAACGCTCCCCCATATTTCCGAAAGTCATAAGTGACGCAAGCAAGGTCGCAAGCGGTAACGACATTGGAATTAAAGACAAAGCAGAGTACAGGAAAAATTCGGCCAGTACGCGAAATGATAACCCTTTACCAACTAATTCATCGATATACCTCCATAAAAACTGCATCAGCAGAATAAATGTGGAGATTAAAAAAGTCATCAAAAAAATAGGCAGGAACGTTTCTAAAATGAACCTGTATAATCTTTTTATCTGATACATTAAATGACTGTCAAGATTTATATTATTTATTTCACACCGATACCTTCATAGATAAATCCATTGGCTCTAACCTCTGACGGTTCGTAAATATTACGTCCATCAATAATCAGATTACCTGCCATTGTTTTTCTGAGGACTTTCCAACTAGGCATACGGAATGTTTTCCATTCTGTCACCAGGAATAAAGCCTCTGCATCCAGTACGGCCTCGTACATATCTTTCGCATAATTGATTTCTTCTCCAAAATAGCGTTTGCATTCGTGCATTGCAACCGGATCATAAACTGTTACAACACATCCTGCATTTATCAATTGTCGAATCATAACCAAAGAGGTTGCCTCACGAGTATCATCAGTTTCAGGTTTAAAACTAATACCCCAAACCGCTACTTTAACACCTTTAAGGTCTTTCTTATACAAACGAGTAAACTTATTAAACAAAACCTGTTTCTGCGCTTCATTCACACGTTCTACCGCCGTGATTACATCCATATTGTAACCCTTTTCCTGTGCTGTTTTGATTAATGCTTTCACATCTTTCGGAAAACAAGATCCTCCGTAACCACAACCGGGATATAAAAATTTTGTACCAATACGGGCATCCGAACCAATACCACGGCGAACCATATTCACATCTGCGCCAACAAGTTCACATAGATTTGCAATATCATTCATAAAACTAATACGTGTAGCCAACATTGCATTAGCTGCGTATTTAGTCATCTCTGCAGATGGGATATCCATAAAAATCACACGGAAATTATTGATCACAAATGGTCTGTAAAGACGTGTAAGCAATTCTTTTGCTTTCTCAGACTCTACACCTACAACAACACGGTCAGGACTCATAAAGTCATTTACAGCAGCTCCTTCTTTCAAAAACTCAGGATTAGATGCTACGTCAAACGGAATATCAACACCACGCTTACTTAATTCATCCTGTATAGCCGCTTTCACTTTTAATGCTGTACCGACCGGCACCGTACTTTTTGTAACAAGCAGAATATAATCATTCATATTCTTACCTATTGTTCGTGCTACATCAAGTACATACTTAAGATCGGCACTCCCATCTTCGTCCGGCGGAGTACCTACAGCACTGAATATGACTTCAACCTTATCCAGGCAAGTTATCAGATCCGTAGTAAAGTGCAGGCGTTCTGCTGCTATATTTCGTTGTACTATTTCTTCCAGTCCGGGTTCATATATCGGTATTATTCCTTGTTTAAGATTCTCGATTTTATTGACATCTATATCGACGCAATAAACTGTCACCCCCATTTCGGCAAAACAAGCTCCGGTAACCAATCCAACGTATCCGGTACCTACTATGGCTATATTCATAACTACTATATATTTTATTTTATAGACAAATTCTTAATTGCACAAAGTTATTCTTTTTTTATTTCCAATAGACAAACTATTTCATAAACCTTACGCTACGGATGTATAAAATAGACTATTCTCTTATTTTTGAGTTTTACAATTATAAGTTTTCCTATTTTTTTGATCAAAAAACTTGAATCATTCACGATTATATCTATATTTACGAACCAGATTATTCAACAAACAAAATTAAATATAACTATGAGCAATCAAGACGATTTGTTAATGTATGATGACGAGGAATCGATCAAGTTTATCAAAAATTACCTTCCTCTGGACATCAAAGAGAAATTCACAAACGATGATATCTGCTATATTGTAGATCTTATCTATGAATTCTACGAATCAGATGGCGTTTTCAATGCTGATGACGATGAAGAAATCGAAATAGATGAAAACAAAATCGTAGATTTCGTTGTGAAAAACGCGAAAAAGGATCAAGTGGCTGACTTTGATCCGGAAGAAGTGGTATTCGTAATTCGTGGCGAATTGGAATATTGCGAATCGATTGGCATGTTTGAATAATCTCTTGCTACAAACACAATGAACAACAAAAGAGGATTTGTTAAGATATCACTATCTTACAAATCCTCTTTTTGTTTTATCTGTTTTTTATTTCTGAGTCAATCCGGTTTATCAATCAAAATGCTTACGTTTAAGCTCAAAGTATCTACCCAGATATTTTTCGCGCACCGTTGGATTTTCTGCTAATTCTTCAGCAGTCCCCTGAAACAAGATCTGACCTTCAAATAATAAATAAGCACGATCGGTAATATTCAATGTCTCCTGAGCATTATGGTCAGTAATCAAAATACCGATATTCTTATCTTTCAGCTTTGCTACAATTGCCTGAATATCTTCAACCGCAATCGGGTCAACACCTGCAAAAGGCTCATCAAGCATAATAAATTTAGGATCAATCGCCAGACAACGTGCAATCTCTGTACGTCTGCGCTCTCCTCCGGACAATTGATCTCCGAGATTCTTACGCACTTTCTGAAGACGAAACTCTGCTATCAGACTTTCAAGTTTATCGCGTTGATAATCCTTTGGTTTATCTGTCATCTGAAGCACAGCTTTGATATTATCCTCTACAGTCATTTTTCTAAATACAGAGGCTTCCTGAGCCAGATATCCGATACCATTCTGCGCACGCTTATACACAGGAAATTCGGTTATATCTAAATCATTTAAAAAAATCTTGCCTTCATTCGGTATTACCAGACCTGTAGTCATATAGAAAGTGGTTGTTTTGCCGGCACCGTTAGGTCCCATCAAACCAACAATCTCTCCTTGTTTCACATTAATGGAAACATGGTTTACTACAGTACGGGTTTTATATTTCTTCACTAAATCCTCTGTTCTGAGGACCATAGGTTGTGATTCGCTCATTATCTAAATAATTAATTCGCAGCAAATGTATAAAAAGATCTATTTTGTCCCAAATATAAAACAAAATTACCTTTTATACGCCTGTTCGCTGGAACTAATCCTATTCTTTACCTAAATCTCCCAACATATTTCTCTTTATAGAAATCACGTAAAGTAATTTCTTTCCCACCTTGACGAATTGACTTGAATTGATCAAGTGTAAGTTGGTAGCGTTCTACTGCTTTCTTAAGTCTTTAGTTTTATTGCCGCAAAGGTAGATTGAAGCTTGATTTCCTGAAAGAGACTATTCCGGAGACGCTTACTTTAATCAGCACTATCGACACCTTTGTTTGTAGGTGATTCATAGTTCGTTATGTATGATGATTATTTTGGTGTAGATTGGATGATAATTGAAATTGCGAAACTCGGGAGGGGAAGTTACTTGTTTGAGTCGTTCGGTGAAAAAACTGACTCATTGTCGAAAAGATACGGTGTATCTCTGAAAAGATATGCCGTATCTTTTTTATTGTCCGTATGATTCAGAATTTAGATACGTATGAAACGAATTTTTCATACGTATGAAAATTTGGTTAGATACGTATGAAAAAATATTTTGATACGTATTAAAATTTACTACGATAAGGATGCTGATTTTCAATCGCTTATTTTGCTATTAATTGGTGACTTATACCGGAGTTGGTTGACAGATTTATAAATTACGCCGGATTAAGTTTACAGAGTTGCGTTCCCTGAAGTTGGGTTACATCTTAATGAATTAATAATACCAGAGCATCGAGGAGACGCTTATTTTGTTAGCAGCAAGCTTCTTTGTGAGAATCTAAAGCATATATCTACTTTTTAATATATGCAGTCTGGATGTAAAGATTACATTACATATAGAACGATAACAGCTGTATTTATTCGCTGATCCGGTTTTAGACAATATCATTTATCTATTGTATATTTGAAAAAGAAGCCAACTGGGGAAGCTGGCTTCTTTTATCACTCTTTCTTTAAAAAAATAAAGGGGTACGCACCTCACGGCGAATAACCCCCTGCCACAGAACACAATTTATTCTTCTTCGATTTTCATAAAAGTACCATTTGGATAAAACATAAGTGTTGCATCGTTTATTTTAGAAGTCGAAATCTCAACTTCCCAACCTTCTGAACACTTACTAAGCTCTTTAATCTTTGCTTTTGAATAATTCTTTTTCACATAATCCATCACATTTGATGGCATAAGTTTTAAAAGAGATTCTGAAAGATAGTTACCTTCTCCATCTATATGATGCCAATCTCCAGAGCTATGAAATGTTATTTCATTTCCATTCGAAAGATTCAACTCATATACATTATTACTTTGAAGACGAGCTTTTCTTATTGTTATATTTTTATCAAAATTTGTTTTCACAAACTCAATTAACGCTTGAGGAATCTGATTTATAGGTACGATATGCTCATATTGATTAGAACTACCAGACCATTCAGTCTTTGTCGAATTATTATCCGAATAATTCATCATTTCATGCATACCTTTCCACATTTCAGGCGTCATCATCTGTCCATATTGTGCTTTTACATTTGTAAAAGTAAAAACAAATAAACACACCAGCCAGAATCCTGTAATTCGCTTCATAAATCACCTTTATATAAATGATAAACAATGATTTATATCCTTCTATCGTTATTAATAAAACAGATTCAGTTATTAAATTGTTCTCTATTTAAGCAAAAAAAATAGATTCCTCAATTTCTTATCATATCTCTGTTTCCAAACTGAGAATATAACATAACAACATTTGATTTTGTTTACTCATCACCCTTACATCTGTCCCATAAAATAAAAAAAGGATCAGGCATACACCTAATCCTTAAATAATTATCTCAATTTTTTCTTGAAAATAAAACGAAGCATAAAGAAGTTCAATGGTAGCGCAATCAGATACACAGGTATTGGAGCCAACTGTTTTGTGATTCCTATTTGAAGAAATAAAGATAAGAAACTTATCTGCATCACATAATTCAATCCCTGCTGAATCAAATAGCCCAGTGAATTCGACCACGTCGGTTTCACACGGAAGGTATAATAATTAGTCATCAGAAACGTAATCAATATATAAAATACCGTTGCAATCGTATAAGCTATACGCGCATCCATTATATTCAGCAATACATAATAAATCCCATACTGAAATAGCGTCCCGACTGTTCCTGTCACAATATACCGGATAAATTGCTGTTTCTTAGCTGAGTTTGTAGATTCCTCCATTCAATTCAATTTTAAAGCGCATAATTAATACATTTCTCCTCACCGGACAAAACAATTATATAAAAAGCTCTGCAACATCTTGTCACAGAGCTTTCTCTAAATATCCTTATACCGAATATTTCAGAAATTATTTTTCAAAACGTGATTTACGTTTATTTAATCTGTCTGATGATTTTTCAGAGCGGTCATTACGAGAAGATGGTCTTCTGTCTCTTCCGCCTTCTCTGCGATCACCACGATCACGAGAACCAAATTTTCTGTCACCGCCACGTCCTTCGCCGCCACGTCCGCCACGGAATCCGCCACGATCATCAGATCTTCTGCGAGAACCTCCGCCACTGTTACGTCTTTCCTGAGCAACTTCACAGAAAACAGTTCTTCCTTCGTAAGTCAATTTATTATTCAATGCAGCCAATACTTCCTGAACATCTTTATCTTCAACTTCGAAATAAGAGAAGTTTTGCAATAAGTCAATTCTTCCGATTTGTGCTCTGAAACCTAAATTCTTATTTAGGAATTCGATCAATGTATTCGGGAATAATCCTTCTGATTTCCCAATATTGATAAAGATACGAGTATATCCTTTCGTAGATGAATTTCTACCTGATCTTTCCTCACGAGTCGCTTTTTCGTTCACGATCTCTAAATCTTCCGCATCACGGTAGTAATTAATCAAACGATTGAATTCCAATGAAACGCAACGCTTTATAAGATCCTCTTTCGACAACCATTCAAGCTTACGGTAAACATTCGGAAGGTAGTTTGCAATTTCCTCTTCGTTCACTTCAACTTTCTCAAGTTTATCAACGAAGTAGAACAATTGTTTTTCGCAGATTTGAGTACCTGTCGGCACTTCACCTTTTTCGAATTGTTTTTTGATAATTCGCTCGATCTCACGCATCTTACCTTTTTCTTTCACATGCATGATCGCGATTGAAGTACCTTTTTTACCTGCACGTCCTGTACGACCACTACGGTGATTATACGTTTCTACATCATCAGGTAAACCATAATTAATAACGTGCGTCAGACTATCCACGTCCAAACCACGAGCAGCCACATCCGTTGCTACAAGGATTTGAAGGTTACGAAGACGGAATTTCTGCATTACATAATCACGCTGAGCTTGTGAAAGCTCTCCATGAAGTGAATCTGCATTATAACCATCCTTAATTAACCAGTCTGCAACCTCTTGTGTTTCCTTACGCGTACGACAGAAAACAATCGCATAAATATTTGGGTTATTATCCGCAATTCGTTTTAGAGCTAAATATTTATCACGGGCATGTACCAGATAATAAACATGTTTTACGTTATTTGATCCTTCATTTCTATTACCACATGTAATTTCTTTTGGATCTTTCATATAGTTCTTAGCTATACGTGCAATTTCTTTTGGCATCGTTGCCGAGAAAAGTAGAGTATTGCGCCCTTCGGGAATTTGTGCTAAAATGTCATTGATGCTGTCTAAGAATCCCATGTTAAGCATCTCATCCGCTTCGTCCATAATAACGAATTTCACACTACCTAATTTAATAGTGTTACGATTGATCAAATCCAATAAGCGTCCCGGAGTAGCAACGACAATATGCACTCCATTTCTCAGGCTTCTGATTTGACTTTCAATGCTCGACCCTCCATATACGGGCAGAACTTTTAGTTTATCAATATACTTTGAATAATCCTGAAGATCACTCGCAATCTGCAAACATAGCTCACGTGTCGGAGCTAAAATAAGCGCTTGCGGAGTGTAGTTCGATACATCTATTTTCTGAATAATCGGCAATCCGAAAGCTGCAGTTTTTCCTGTCCCTGTCTGAGCCAACGCTACTATGTCTGAATCTTCAGCCAACATATAAGGAATAACTTCCTCTTGTACGGGCATTGGAGATTCATAACCTAGCTCAGCAATCGCATCCAAAATTTCACTACAGATGCCTAATTCTTTAAATGTTTTCATTCTTTATATTTTAATCCAAGCACAAAGGTAACGCTTTGTGTTGGACTTTCTATTGTATTTTTCCTTAATAAGCGTGCCAAATCGTTGATTTTTCAGATAATTCTAATAAATTAATCATTTCACGCTTTTATATCACTTTGTTTACAATACAAACTCTCAGCAAACTTATTGCTCAGAATTGGTACGATAATATAACGTCGAACAATTATCCGCTCTAAAAATCCTCGAAGCCACTTCGCGTATTTTCTCCGGCGTTAATGCCAGGTAGCGTTCTACTTCTTTATCTACTTCCTCTGCCGAAGCAAACATCTCATAATAGGCAATATTGAAAGCGCGACTCGCATAATTTATATTCGAAAACAAGTCACCCGACTCAAACTTATTGACCACCTTCTTAAGCTCATAGTCAGACACCAGCTCCGTCGTCAGTGTCTCAATCTCTTCGGTTAGCAAACGATCAGCCTCTTCAAGCGACAATCCGGGTACAGGCTTGCCTGTTACAAAAAACAACCCATCCTCAACATCACCTGTTATATATGCATTAGCTTCAATAAAAAGCTGCTTCTCCATCACCAAACGATTAAACAATCGTGCCGAGCGACCATTTGCCAGCAAATCAGACAACACATCACACGCCTGATAATCAATATCTGTACGTGCACACATGTGATATGCCTTCAGCAATGTTGACTGAGGAACATCCCTATACACCTCTTCAAATCGCGCTGAAGTTTGCTCCGGCTCTTTCGGTAAATTACGCAACGCAACATCTCTTTTTTCAATCGGACCAAACCACTTCTCAGCCAGTTCCAGAGCCTTCTCGAACGCAATATTACCTACCACACTCAAAATAGCATTGTTTGGTGCATAATGCTTATAGAAAAATGACTTCACCTCTTCAAGAGTCGCCTCCTCAATATGATCCGGAGTCATACCAATAGTAGCCCATCTATAGGGATGTATCTGATACGCCATCGGACGAATCAACAAAGGCATATCTCCGTAAGGCTGGTTCAATACACGTTGTTTAAATTCCTCAATTACAACGCTCTTCTGCACATCCAGACTTTGTTGTGAAAAGGCAAGCCCAAGCATTCGATCCGATTCTAACCAGAAAGCTACCTCAACATTATCCTTTGGTACAATACAGTAATAATTCGTACAATCGTTGCTTGTCCAGGCGTTATTTTCACCCCCTGCATCCTGTAATGGCCGATCATAATCCGGGATATTCACACTACCACCGAACATTAAATGCTCAAAAAGATGAGCAAACCCCGTACGTTCAGGGTGCTCATCTTTTGAACCGACATTATACAACACATTAACAGCAACCATTTGCGTCGAATTATCTTCCTCATGCAAAAGGCATAAGCCATTAGATAGTATATGTTTGTTTATCATATCGGATTATTCTATTATTTTCATTTTGTATTTTACAGGTAAAGTCGGGCGATCACCACGATCAGTCTCCACCTTCTCTATCTTACCAACTATATCCAGACCATCAATTACTTCACCAAAAACAGTGTATTCTCCATCTAAATGAGGAGTACCACCTACAGTAGTGTAAGCCACTCTTTGTTCATCTGTAAATCGAAAAGGCTCCATTTCAGCCACACGAGCCTGGGTTTCATTTATCAACTTCTCTTGTAAATCATAAAGACCTTCCTGATCTTTTTCTTTACGTAAGCGCATAATCTCCGTACGGTTCTCTTTTGCCAACTGATCGAAAACCTCTTTCTCACGCTTATGATTCATTTGCATTTCCAATGAATCCAGCTTACCATTCGAGAATTTTTGTCCCCAAACAATATAAAACTGAGATCCACTCGATTCTTTCTCCGGATTCACTTCATCACCCTGACGAGCAGCAGACAATGCTCCTCTCTTGTGGAAATATTTTGGATATACAATTTCAGCAGGAACTGTATATCCAGGCCCTCCCGTTCCGTACGATCCTTTTTTAGATTCATCTTTTGTATTTGGGTCACCACCTTGAATCATAAAGTCTTTTATAATACGATGAAACGATTGTCCATCATAAAAGCCATCATTGACAAGTTTTACAAAATTTTCCTTGTGCTTCGGAGTCTCATCATAAAGCTTTACTTTAATATCTCCAAGATCCGTTTGAATTAATACAACTGAACCTTTTTTTGCATCACAACTTGCTGATCCCATAAACATTAACAATATAGTTATAAAATTAATTGCTTTTTTCATTGATAATACACTTAAAGTTTAATGCAAAAGTAACCAAAATAGTTATCTTTGCACGCAAAAAGAAAAAAAAGAAAAACAAAGAAAGAAGATGATTAGTTTTGTTACGTTATTGGACTACCTCGGTACATTTGCTTTTGCAATCAGTGGTATTCGGTTAGCCTCAATGAAACGTTTTGACTGGTTTGGCGCATACGTCGTAGGGCTTGTTACAGCCATAGGTGGCGGAACCATTCGTGATGTTCTCTTAGATGCAACACCTTTTTGGATGATTCAACCTTCCTATTTAATCTGGACGGGCATTGCCCTTCTTTTCGTTATCCTTTTCAGCAAATATTTAATCCGTCTGAACAACACGTTCTTTATCTTCGACACAATCGGATTAGCCTTATTTGTCGTTGTCGGATTTGAGAAGACCATTAGCTTCGGATTTCCCTATTGGGTCGCGGTCATGATGGGTACTGCCACCGGTGCTGCCGGAGGTGTTATACGCGACATACTCATCAATGAAGAACCGCTGATCTTCCGCAAAGAAATCTATGCCATGGCATGCGTTATCGGAGGATTAGTTTACGCACTTTTTGATTTTATGGGATTTGACACAACATTCACTCAGATTGCTGCTGCAATCGGTGTGATGGCAACGAGAATAGTCGCCGTAAAATATCATATATGCCTTCCTGTTCTTTCTTCTGATGAAGAGATCGAGCAAGCATCAAAACAAAAATAATTTTTTTGTTTTAAATAAATAAGCATCCAGTAAATTAATAATAGACTTACTGGATGCTTATTTTATTTAGTCACCCAGAGCCATCTGAATATCTAAAACATCAATTGATTTATTTCAATTTTTAATCGTGAAAGATGCTCCATCTAATACTGACTGCATCAGCTCTTTCACTTCATCCTTAAAGATACCTCCTTCATGTATCTTTTTTCCATTATAATAAAACGTCGGCACATAGTAATAATCGAACCTATCTGCTAATTCCGGCTCCTTCAACTCATCTATAAACTCCCATTCGATATTCTCAAACTCAATATTCTCGGACGTCAATTCTTTTATATATTTAAATACATTCTTACAAAACGGACATAAAGGCTGATAAAACACTGTTATTTTTTTCATAATATGCTAATTTAATTCTACCTACAATATTCCTGCTTATTGATTGCAAATATATATTTATTTATACGAGCACACATCAAACCTTCAAAAATTAAATATTGATTGAGCTAAAAAACAAAAAGGTAGTGAGGAAAATCCTCACTACCTTCAGTAATTGGTGTGTATTATATGTAGCTAAATTATTTCGCTTGTTGCTCCAAAGCCAAAGTTACAGTTGTTTGATCACAAACTTCTGTAGGGCCAAAGTATTGGATTGGTCCCGGATAAACGAAAGCAGTTTCAATAGCCCATGTTGCACGGTTAGCTGCGAACGATTTGAACGGAGCACCATCCAAACGAACTAAAGCTTTTTGAATAACCGGTTTCATTTCACCATGACGACGCTCCATGTTCATCATCATAGTTACAGGAACTCCACCAGCAATCCACTCTTCAGCAGGTGCAGTTAAGTTACGTACAGATGACATATAACCTGTTTTACCTTCACCGATCAACATTGCTGCGTTGAAGCCTAAAGAGTAGCAATAGTCAGCATCAAAGTTAGATGGAGCAGCGCAACGACCTTCGTAACCGAAGAAGTGTCCTAACGCAGCAAATTTCCCATTGTAGCTACCTTCTTTTTTCATTTCTGCAAGACGTTTCGCAACCATCTCGATCAATAACTTCTCTGTTTCGATCAAAGAAACCTGAACGTTACCATGAGGGTCACGATCTAAAGTCAACTGACGAGCAACACCTTCTGGAAGAGAAGAGTAAACCTGAGCATTTTCTGCTGATAAGTTTTCGATAATGTAAGCACGTTGTTGATTAACTGGAATTGCCTTGAATGCCTCTTCGTGATGAGCAAGGTAATCATTCAATTCAGAAATCAATTTTTTCATTGCAGGAATGAATTCGATCAAACCTTCAGGAATTAAAACTGTACCGAAGTTGTTACCATCAGCAGCACGAGCAGCAACAGTCTGAGCGATATAATCAACTACATCGTTCAAAGTCATTTGTTTTTCTTCAATTTCTTCAGAAATCAAACAGATGTTTGGTTGAACTTGCAAAGCACATTCCAAAGCAATGTGAGAAGCAGAACGACCCATCAATTTGATGAAGTGCCAGTATTTACGAGCTGAATTACAGTCACGTTGAATATTACCAATAACTTCAGAGTAAACTTTACAAGCTGTATCGAAACCGAAAGAAGTTTCAATCATTTCGTTTTTCAAGTCACCATCAATTGTTTTAGGACAACCGATAACCTGAACTCCTGAGTTATTTTGTTTGTAGTATTCAGCCA
>JBOFKE010000010.1:0-10606 GCA_051657185.1 Bacteroidales bacterium
CGTTCGAATCAGAAATGAAACCTTGTAAGGTTTATCAATATCTATAAAATAAAAAAAGATGATTTTGAGATTTCTCAAAATCATCTTTTTTTATTTTACTAACTCGTAAGTTTTCTGCTTCAGATATGCTCCCAGTGCTTCTGCCGATTCAAACTTTGCCTGTTCTTCGGGAGAAACAGGTTCTCCGATATGCACTCTGAAAGTTGTACCTTTCTTGTTGAATACTTCAGAAGGAATACGCATCGAACGGAGTTGCCAGCTGATTCTGCCTAACTGATAGAAGAATCTTGAATTTAATCCTTCAAAATATACAGGATAAACCGGTACTTTGGCTCCTTTTATAATACGAACCACACTTGGTTGCCAATCGCGATCTTCAATAGTATCGGTTTTGGGGTCAAGCATTGAAATAGCTCCTGCCGGAAAGAATCCGATCGGATGATTATTCCGGAGCCGGTCCAAACATTCGCGGATACCATTTAAGCTGGCACGCGAAATGCCTTTTTTATCACCTGTAGCCGGTTGGACTGCAATAAAGTTACAATCCATCGCTTCTATGTGAGTTAAAATGCCATTAACCATTACTTTGAAATCAGGTCTGAGACGTGCAAAAATATCAATTAGCATGATGCCGTCAATAGATCCGAGTGGATGGTTTGAAACAGTAATAAAGGCTCCTTCCGGAAGAGACTCCAGTCGCTCTTTATTTACTATCTCATAGTTGACACCGATATCCTCAAGAGTCAGAGTTGTAAAGTCAGGTCCTTTAGAATGATAGTGTCTGCCGTAAAGTGCATTGACTTTATCGACATTCAAAATCTTTAAGACACCTTTAGCCAACCATCTGCCTATTTTTCCTTTGAAAACAGGAGATAAACCGGCCATGTAGTTTTCGTCAATAACTGTAGTTTTCATTTGTTTCGGATTACTTCAACGATTTGTACTTCATAATGGATATTCCGATGAATATCCAGAACAATTCACGAATACGTGTACATAAACTTACGTAAACTCCTAACGGACCCGGTAGTGACAAACTTGAAAATGCAATTGCATATCCACCCTCTCTTGTTCCTAATTGCATAGGAGAGAAGAATAATAAATTGGCAAACAAAGAAGCCAATGCTACAACAATTACACATTGTACATAAGTTACATCTTGTCCGATCGAGTATAACATAAAGAAGATTTCCCAACAACTAACTAAACGTGATACTAATTCTGCGAACAAGGATGCAAAGAATGTTCCTTTCCGATTGAGATAAAGATCAGAAATAAGCTCGTCAATTTCTTTCAGATGAGCTTCATTCTCATTTTTATATCTGGTTACTTTTTTCTTGATAAAAGGGATTTTAGCTAAGAATGTGAATAACTTGAAAACCATTCCTTTCTTATAGCCTTTGAATGCCCATAATATTAACAGGAAGCAAGCAATAAAGATACACCACAATGCAATAATAAGCCCTTTTTGTGTGATCGGAACATATAGGATGATTAAGAGCACAGACATAATCCATAGGATCAGATGCGAAACGAAATGCATCATTGCGTAAAGGATTACAGCTGATGTTGCTTTTTTGACGCCTAATGCAGGCTTTAGCTCCATAACGCGATAAGGCTCTCCACCTAATAGTCCCATTGGCGTGGTATAGTTAATAGCATAGCCACTAATAACTAATTTAAGTGTGCGCCAAAAGCTTATTTTTTTTGATTCAGGGCTTCCGTCACGGATAATAAGCTGGAAAGATACAGCATTGATCATGTATACAACAACCCAGATACCGAGTATGGCTGCAAACCACCAACCTGTTTTTTGTAAGTTGTCATAGATCTCCTGAAAGCCGATCTTATAAACCATGAATAAAATCGTGGCTGCCCCTATAACAAAGAATAAATTTCTAAAAAGGCTTGTTTTATTAGACATAAAATAAAATTCAAATTTACGATTCGATTTTTGCTAAAAAGAAAGCGCAGTTAGCTTCATGTTTTTTGATTGCAATAATCAAGATCGGATTTAATACAAAAATCTCGAATAAATAGTATCCAAAAGGCAAAGCAGCCCAAGGTGTCCCAATAAACAGAGCGCCCAGAATCGTTAAGATAAATAATACGGGTGTACGCCCGTTAAATGTTAAACAATCAATTAAAGGCATTAATTTACTGCTCTTTGCTCTGAATTCAATTCGAATATTTTCAGGGATGTCTCCGTGATATTTTTGATCCAATTTAGAAAGAAGTTCTTGTAATTTAGGTGTCGATTTTTCCTGACTCACTGTATAGAAACGGTAGAAAAATAAAAAGAACTTATAAATGCGATCATCCTCCCATTTAGTTTCGCTCCAATGTTTCTGAAGATTCTCGAAGTTGTCAAATTCAGCACCTTTTGATTTGCTGATAAAGAATAAGTGTAATGTTTTATAATAATCAGCCATAGCAGCTTGTCTGCCATGCGAGTAACCTGCAAGCACAGCGAAAATCCAAACCCATACACCCCAGCCCAAGTCCATTAGTCTCAAAGCGATACATATATAGATAGTCGCAAACCATAAATCGCCGGCAAAACCATCGATAATACGTCCGACTTTGGATTTGATTCCTGTCAGACGAGCCAATTGACCATCAATACAATCCATGATGTTGGCTGTCATTAATAATCCTACGCCTAATAAATTCAATCCGATAGTAGGATAAAGAAAACAAAGACCTGCACCTATCCCCACAAAGATAGAAGCTATAGTCACCATATTAGGGGTGATTCCTGTATCTTTAAGTAATAAAGCAAATTTAAAACCTATTGGTCTGTAAAAAATCCGGTCAAGCCAATTTTCTGTCTCAATTGATTTGAGAGAAGACTCCAAAGTAACTTTTTCAGTACTCATTCCAAATAATAATTTAAGCATTAAAAAAGTAAAGGCGTTTTTCCTTTACTTATACGAATATCCCCCGTCGATAACCAGAATTTCACCATTCATATACGTGTTCTGTATAAGTAGCATATATGCATCTGTTAGCTCTTCGGGTGTGCAGAATCGCTCTTCTGCAAGTTTATTTTCTATATTTTTTCTTATTTCTGCAGGTTTTGTTTTTTGCCATTCTGTGTCAACAAATCCGGGTGCAACGCCATTTACCCGAACCTGATAGGGTTTCAGGAATTTAACGAGATTCTTAACCAAAGAATGCACAGCAGATTTGGTTACTCCATATACAAGTGAAACCGAATGAGGAAATATTCCCATCAAAGAGCCGGTAAACACAATTGAAGCCCCTGCGTTAAGATGAAGTATAAGTGATTGAATCAGAAAAACAGGAAAATGAATGTTTGCATCAAACACTGTTTTCCATTCCTCTGCTTTCATATCTTCAAATGCAGCTCTGTTTGTAATACCCGCATTGAGGATTAATGTATCCAGTTTAAATCGGTGATCCTTAAGAAACGCGGTAATGATTTGTATAGATGATAAATCAGTAGCATCGGCTTGAAGCAGGTAAACTTTTGTGTTATATGCTGCTTGTATTTCATCATTACATGTCTGGGCTGCAACACTATCTGAGGAATAGGTTAGAATTAAATCGTAGCCTTCAGAAGCTAATCGTTTAGCTACAGCTTTACCTATTCCTTTTGTACCTCCTGTTATAAGAGCTAATTTATTCATTGTTCATTCCGGTTAAAACGTTTATTATTCTTCTCCTTCTTTCTGAATTTTCTTAGGTTTTTGTTGCTGTTGCTGATGAAGCTGTGTTTCATAGCTGTCATGAATAGTCTTTTTCAGAGATGTTGATGATACTCCGGTTCCATAAGGGAAATAGAATACCTGTACACCAAGGTCTTTTAAATAATCGTATTTCCCAAACCAATCATCACCAACGACGAAAGCGTCAATATTTAGCTTTTTAACAATTTCGGAATGATCCAGTGTGTGTTGCGGGATTACGATATCCGGTGTTTTAAGAGCCTCAATGATTTGGAGACGTTCATTGAAAGGAATAATTGGTTTTGGTTTATAAGACATAACAAGTTCGTCTGTACTAACACCCACAATAAGGATATCAGCGATACTGCGTGCGTAATTAATCATTCTCAAATGATTGTAATGAAACATATCAAATGTTCCTGATGTATATACAATTGTTTTATCTTTAAACATAGTTATTTCGTTTTTATTTTATACTACTTTTATTATTGTGCCAAATTGCCGGATACCGGGATTTCGGTCTCAGGGTCAGAAGGGACGTTTGTTATAATAATGATTTTTCCACTGGCATTTCTTTTGGCTTGTTTGGAGTCAAAAGAAATCTGAATCGTCATCTCATTTCCGGGAGTCAGACTCATCTTTGGTGTTTCTACTTTAAAAGCCGGATTAGATGATGCGATTTTACGGATATGTAAAACACTGTTTCCGTTATTCTTTATACGGATATCTTCTGTTTTTGTCGTTCCTTTACTCACGTCATTGAAAAAAAGAGTTTTAGGAGATACTTCTATTCGGGGAGCATTCTCCATTTGTGAAGAAGATAGTTTAGAAAAGTCTTCTTTGATGTTGGCAGAAATATTTATTTTTCTGTCCGGCGTAATCCTCTCTTCATTATTATATAAAATATAGAAGTTGTCGTCTCTGCTTCCCCAATCCTTAATCCGGTGAGCTTTATAAGTTACATAAACCGAACCTATTTCATTTGCTTTTATCGTATCGTGCTCTGATATAGCAGAAATATGTGCAGGTAATCCTTTAAATTTTAGACTGATCGGTTCATTAGATGTATTGAGAACATCTAAACGGAGAATCGCATTGGCTGCTGCATTAACTGAACCAAAGTCTAAGGAGCGTTTATTTACCTTGATTTTTCCCATATTAATAGGAAATCTGACAGATAAATCCATTGATTCAGACTTTGTAACACCCTTAATTTTAAGCTCTGCGCGACTTGGTTCTCCATTGTTTAAAACAATGACACTTTTCGTAAAATACCCGGGACGTCCTAATGGATTATATGTAACTTTAATTTCTCCTGATTTGCCTGGGGATATTGGATTTTTGGGATATTCCGGAGTTGTGCACCCGCAGGACGCGATTACCTGATTAATTACTAAAGGCGCGTTTCCTTTATTTTCGAATTTGAAGATCGTAGTAACATTACCATCACGTTCAATAATTTGCCCGAAATCGTGTTCATTCCGATCAAATACCATGACAGCCTTATTCTGTCCATGACTTAATGCAGAAATCGCTAAAAAGCAGATAGTCAATATATAGGATTTTATTACGTTCATTGGTCCTTGTTATTATATCTGATATTGTTCATTCGTGAAATGAATAGGGAATATCTGTTAATACGGATTAATTGAATGCAAACGTACATAAACTTTTTAATTCAAAAAAGGAATGAGCCCTTAAAGTAAACTTTGAATCGAGTCAAAGTTTTTTCCATAGAATATTTTTTTTATCATAAAACCTATTCTTTTTTGCAGATATGATTTATTTTCCCATAGTAATTGTGTATATTTGCACGCTAAAATAGCCTTTACATGAAAAGAAAACTATCTTATATACTACTGCTAATTATAGCTCTGTCGTCATGCGGGGAGTATAACAAGTTATTAAAAAGCTCAGATTATGAGCTTAAGTATGAATATGCGAAAAAATATTTCGATCAAAAGAAGTATTCAAAGGCTTCAACACTGCTTGAAGAACTTGTTCCCTTATATAAAGGAACAGGGAATGCTGAAGAATCGTTATATTTATTGGCAAGAAGTTTGTTTTTAAGTAAAGATTATTTATCATCAGGTCAGTATTTTACAACTTATTATTCAACTTATCCGAAAGGTGAATATACCGAGTTAGCACGTTTTTATGCAGGTCAGGGTTATTATTTCGATTCTCCTGAAGCAAAGTTAGACCAAAGTCAGACTTATAAAGCGATGAATGAACTTCAGCTTTTCTTGGAGTACTTCCCTCAAAGTGATAAAAAAGAAGAAGTTGAGAAAATGCTTATCGACTTGCAAGAGAAGCTGGCTTATAAAGAGTTGCTTAATGCACGTCTATATTATGATTTAGGAGATTATATGGGTGATAATAATTATCGTTCGGCAGTTATTACAGCTCAGAATGCAATCAAAGAATTTCCTTATTCGAAGTTGCGTGAAGATTTCTACTTCCTTGTATTGAAAGCTAAATATTCGGAAGCAACAAATAGTAAAGATGCTGTTAAAGCAGATCGTTTGAGAGATGTGGTGGATGAATACTATAACTACAAAAACGAGTATCCTGACGGGAAGCATATAAAAGATGCTACTTCGATGTTTAAGAAAGCTTCGAAAATGATTAAACCTGATTCGGAAATCGAAGAAGAGGACTAATCAAAGAAATTTCAATTGTAACAAATAGTACTATTATATTATGGACTACAGAAAAACGAAAGCTCCAAACAACACAGTTACACGTGATTTGACAAGAATGGCGGAAGAAACAGGTAACGTGTACGAAACTGTTCGCATTATTGCTAAGCGTGCAAATCAAATCTCAGTAGAGATGAAAAAAGATTTGGAAAAGAAACTTCAGGAATTTGCAACAAACAATGATAATCTTGAAGAAGTATTTGAGAATAGAGAGCAAATTGAAATTTCTCGCTATTATGAGAAGTTGCCGAAACCGGTTTTAATTGCAACTCAAGAGTTCTTGGAAGGAAGAGTATATTACAAAAATCCAACGAAAGAGAAATTGTAATTCCTCTTTTTAATAAAATAATTTAGAGAGGTTATTGGTTTCCTTAATTACGGATCAATAACCTCTTTATTTTTTATAACAGTATAGAAAATTCTTAACGAAAATGATTCAACGCATTCAAACTTTATATCTAATTGCAGTCGCTGTATTGGCTGGTATTATGAATTTTGTGACTTTAGGTTCGTTCAAATCAGGAGAAACATTTTTTCAACTTGATTCTTTCGGTTTGTTTACAACAACAGCACCTCAAGAGCTGGTTTATGGAACATTTGCCTTATTTGCTATACTTGCTGTTATAAGTGTATTATCTGCTCTTACAGTCTTTTTATATAAGAAACGTATTCTTCAAATCCGAATCTGTCTGTTTAATATCTTGTTAGCTTTAGGTTTTTATGCGGCATTTGGAGCATATACTTATATCATTAAAGAGAAATTTAATGCGGAGGTGTTTTTTAAGCTGCCTTTGATGTTTCCTTTAGTGGGTATAGTTCTTGATTGGCTGGCGATTCGTGCGATCGGTGCTGACGAAGCATTAATTCGCTCGTTAGATCGTTTGCGTTAATTGTTATGTATAATGATTGACATTGAAGAAAGAGTAATGAGAGCTGAATCCTTTTTTCGGGAAGGATATAATTGTGCTCAAGCTGTTTTTATGGCTTATGCCGATATTTTTGGGATCAATTCTGAATTAGCAAAAGCAATTCCAACCTCTTTAGGTGGAGGTATGGGGCGTTTACGCGAAGTTTGCGGAGCTGTTAGTGGCATGTTTTTATTGGTAAGTCTTAAATATCCAGTCATGCAAGGCAGTGATAAAGAGATAAAAAAGATAAATTATGCAACAGTTCAGCAATTAGCTGAAACTTTTTCGTTCAAGAATGGTTCAATTATATGTAGGGAGCTTTTAAATTTAAAAGTTCAGAAGCAGGAACCGACTCCGGAGGAGCGGACTGAAAAATATTATAAAAAACGTCCGTGTGTTGAATATGTGAAGGATGCTGCCCGAATAATCGGGGAATTCCTGCTAAAAGCAAAGAAATAATTTCTATTTTTGCATATTAGACGTTCTATTTTGACTTGAATTAAAATTACGATATACAAAATGAAAATGAAGATACATCACGAAGGGAGAGAGATCCTTATCGTGTCTTTTATACTTTTAGGTGGAATTAATGCGTTACTGTACTATTTCAATATAGAATGGGCGCTTTATCCTGTATTATTTGTATCTACTGTTCTATACTTAATTATGCTAAATTTCTTTAGATGTCCGAGACGTCATTTTTCAGGAGAAATGCATAATACTGTTGTGGCACCTGCAGATGGTAAAATAGTTGTTATTGAAGAGGTGATGGAAAATGAGTATTTTCATGACAAACGATTGATGATTTCTATTTTTATGAATGTTTTCAATGTACATGCAAACTGGTTTCCTGTGAATGGAACAGTAAAACATGTCGCTCATAATAATGGTCGTTTCATGGCTGCCTATTTGCCAAAAGCAAGTACTGAGAATGAACGCTCAATGGTTGTGATGACTACTCCTGAAGGTCAGGAAGTGATGGCACGTCAAATTGCCGGTGCAATGGCACGTCGGATTGTTACTTATGCCGAGCCAGGCGAAGAATGTCATATCGATGAACATATGGGCTTTATTAAATTTGGTTCGCGTGTGGACGTATATTTACCGCTTGGGACTGAAGTTTGTGTTGAAATGGACCAGGTGGTTACCGGTAATCAAACCGTTATAGCAAAACTAAAAGCATAAAACAATATATAGCGAGTTATAATGGCGAGGAATCCTCCTGTTATAACTCGTTTTAATTTAACCCAACTTAGGTTCTTTATGAATGCAATTACGAAACATATTCCTAATGCGATTACTTGTTTAAATTTATTCAGTGGTTGTATGTCGGCAGTAGCCAGCTTTAATGGCGACTATAAAATTGCTATGTACTGGATTTTTGCAGCGGCTATCTTTGATTTCTTTGATGGATTTGCTGCCAGATTATTGAAGGCATATTCTCCTATGGGGAAAGAAATGGATTCTTTGGCAGATTGTATTAGTTTTGGTTTTGCGCCAGCAATCATGTTATATTCTGTTCTGAGTACTTTTGCAAACTTTCCTGAATGGATTAAGTATATAGCGTTTCTTCTAGCTGTTTTTTCAGCTTTAAGATTAGCTAAGTTCAATATCGATGAACGTCAGACTACTTCATTTATTGGTCTTCCGACACCAGCCAATGCTTTATTCTGGATTACTTTGATAAACGCATATACAACAGGAGCCATGCCATTTGAACTTCCGGAATGGGTTATTGTTGTATTAATACCTGTATTCTCCTATTTATTGATCTCTGAAGTACCAATGTTCTCATTGAAGTTGAAATCACTGTCAATAGCTAAAAATAAGATATTATATAGCTTTTTGGTCATATTTCTGGTATTGATATTGATTTGGGGATATTTTGGTGTGGCATTAGGAATGATTTTCTATGTATTTTTGTCAGCTTTGACAGCTCGTAAAGAGTAAGGCATACTCTTTGTATTCGAAGTAGATAAATGGTAATACTACCTTAACCTATTAAATTTGTATTTTATGTCAATATTGGCTCCTATATTAATATTTTTGCTGATAATATTCGTTGTTGTTTTATTTGTCGGCTTTTCGCTGTTAAGAGGCGTATTATCAATCTTTTTTCCTTCGATGCGTAATAAAAAAGCATATTACGGAAATAGAAATCCTTTTGGTCAGCAGCAGTCTTCAGAAGATACCAATAAACAATCTCAGAATCAGTTTGAAGACCATTCGGGGAGAGGAAATCAGAGTAATAAGAAAAAGATATTTGATGATACAGATGGTGAATATGTAGATTTTGAAGAATATAAAGAGGAAGAAAAATAAACGATAAAAGGAGAGCATTAGCTCTCCTTTTATCGTTTATTTTTAAAGAATGATCTTATTAGTTCAGCTGTTTCAGCTTCAAGAATTCCACCTGTCACGATCGTTTTAGGATGATAAAGATTCGGCGAAAATTTATGACTCCCTCTTTTTTCATCTTTACACCCAAATACAACCTTTGAAATTTGAGACCAGGCAAGAGCACCGGCGCACATTGGACATGGTTCGACAGTGACATAAAGTGTACAATCGATTAGGTATTTTCCTCCCAATACATTTGCTGCGGCTGTGATTGCTTGCATTTCAGCATGAGCTGTAACATCATTTAAGGCCTCTGTCAGATTGTGTGAACGGGCAATAATTCGATCCCGACAAACGATAACAGCCCCAATCGGAACTTCCTTTTTATCTAAAGCCTTCTGCGCTTCTACAAGCGCTTGCTTCATAAAGTATTCGTCATTAAACATAATTATTGTCTCATTTCGATATCGTCAAAAAGAGTGGGATAATTATCTTCCAGTTTTTTCCAAAGTATAGATAATATCGTCTCTCTTGCCCATCGGGATTTATTTTGTATTCGATGCTTTTTTAAGTGTTCGCATAACATAGCATACTCCTTATCACTAAAAGTGAGGAGTAATTTATTAGGTCTGTCCAGATCCTTTTTGTTACGTTTATTTATGCTTAACTCTTTTTTCATCGGAATGCAAAGGTAATTAACAGAATAATAATAGAAAAAGATTTGACGTGCTTATTTTGATAAATACTTCACTTTCAATCTGATTTTTTTACTTTATTGTTTGATGACTTCTTTCTAAGTTTTTAAACTAACATTTTTAACAAAAAAAATAATTCTCAATTTTGCAGAATGACGCAGAATAGCTACATTTGCATAGTAATTAAAATAACGCGAAAGTAGCTCAGTTGGTAGAGCATAACCTTGCCAAGGTTAGGGTCGCGGGTTCGAGTCCCGTCTTTCGCTCAA
>JBOFKE010000011.1:0-1950 GCA_051657185.1 Bacteroidales bacterium
AGCTGCTGAATTGGCAAATAGAATCAGAATAAAAAGAAGTATAGCCGAGAAGAATGCAATTTTCTTCATCCATACTTTCCCTCCGATAAAGTATAAAGCAAAACAGCCTAAGAATAAAACAAATGCACCGACTGCAATGGCTGCCCATTGATTGGATGTATTCATATTTCTGATCGAATCAATCCAGTTATAAATAAATATTTTTTCTACCGGATCGATTTTATCAACTGTTTTAAGTTTTGCTATCTCCAGATTAGTTTTTAAATCTGCATCGTTAGGAGCATAAAGCAATGCTCTTTCATAATTAAGAATTGCCTGAGCATTTTCACCTGCCTTGTAATAAGCATTTCCCAGATTATAATACAGATCTGCCGAATTATAACCTTCTTTTGTCAATGACTCATACAGATCTGCAGCTTTCTGATATTCTCCTTTTTCATAAGCTTGCACAGCTTCCTGTTGTATATTGTTAGCAAACAAAATACATGGCATCATTATTAATACCAATTTCAATAACCAGTTAGTCATATATCAAAAGCTTATTTTTTGATTATAGATTCTATTTTATTAATCACATCAACAGCTTCCGAATATAATTCAGACATTGTTGATCCGCTTTGAGATGGTGCATATCTGGCAAATTCACACGTATTCAGAATATGCATTACTTCCTGAATTGTCTCATTATCCACACCATAGCGGGTTAACTCTGCTTCTACGTTATCTTTTGTCAGATTAGAAAGCGGAATAGATAGTTTATCGCTGATATATCCCCAAGTTGCTTTGAGTAACTCATCATAATAAGCCTGGTTGTTATTTTGTTTCAAATAAAGCTCAGCCTGTTTCAAGCGTTTCGAAGCTACTTTATTTGCTTTTTTCGTTTTCATCAAAGCTACATTTGCATTCTCAGCAATACGTTTTCTGTAGATAACGAAGAATACACCCAGAATGATGGTCGGTAAAATATAACACAACCAATACCAGACAGACCCGAAGAAATAATGAGTTGACTTAGTCAATTTGAAGTCCGGACGAATAAAACGGATATCCTGACCCAATAACTTAATATTCTCTTTCGAAGTGAAATTAGACACTTGTCCTGTCGTAGAAGATCCACCTTTACCTTTTGCTACATGTACATTGTATGTCTCTGTAGTAAGTGTTTTGTAGGTACCTGCTTTAGGATCAAAAAAGGAGAATGTCACTCCCGGAATTGTAAAGTCGCCTTCACTTCTCGGAATAACCAGATATTCGATCGTTTTGGTTCCCGAAACTCCGGCACTTGATATTTTAAGGTTGTTGTCAACCTTCGGATCATACTGTTCAAAATCTGCCGGGAAGTTTATTTCCGGAGTTTTTACAAATTTAAGATTCCCTGTACCTGAGATTTGCAGCTTCAGAGTCATTGACTCATTTGATTTTGCATCTTTCGGAGTAAGAGACGATGTAATTTTATAATCTCCCACAGCTCCGTTGAATGAAGCTGGTTTACCGGATGGAAGAGCTTTTACATTGATCTTAACAGCCCCACAAGAAATAGACTTTTTCACATCCTGATACGAGTCAAAGAAATCATCAAAGAAGTTACGGCTTCTTTGTTTATTCTGGATGCGAACGATACAATCTACGCGAGCACCCGGGATCGTAATTTCCCCTGAACGCTGCGGATAAAGCAATGTCTGCTTCAAAGTAACTGTACGATAGTTCAGTCCATTATAATTATCCATAGACCATTGACGGTCTTGTGGCAATTCAATTTCCTGAGAAACAAATCCCTCAAAGTCCGGGAAATTTGCATTTTCTACACCCAGATCGTAACGTGAAAACAATTTATACGTAACGAGCAATGCTTCCTGCTCATAAACGTTTGTTTTTGATACGATAGCACGGACAAACAAATTATCGTTTGAAATACCCGATCCGGATGCAGAAACCTCATCCCCTCCTCCT
>JBOFKE010000012.1:0-6771 GCA_051657185.1 Bacteroidales bacterium
GCTTATCCTCAATACACCCTTTATCCCGGTGCATTGAAATATAAATACCCGAAAGCGGGCGAAGAAAATGCCAAAGTATCTGTACATACATACAATATCAAAACTCGTGATATTAAACGTATGAATGTCCCGTTAGATGCTGATGGATACATTCCAAGAATTCGTTTTACCGAAGATGCTAATCAATTAGCAGTATTTACAATGAATCGTCATCAGAACATTCTGAATATTCATTATGTAAATCCGGCTTCGGGTATCAGCAAACTGGTATTGAAGGATGAGAGCAATTATTACATCAATAACGATAATCTTGATATGATCCGTTTCTATCCTGATCAGATTATTTTCGCCAGTGAAAAAAGCGGTAACAGACAACTATATGCTTACAGCCATGTTGGAACTCTGATTAAGCAAATTACAGATGGGAATGAAGATGTTTCAAATTTTTTAGGATATGATCCTATCAAGAAAAGTTACTTCTATGAAGCTACTGATAACGGACCTTTAAGAAGAGCCATTTATATGGTTGACGGAAAAGGCAAAACAAATAAACTTTCTCAGTCTTCTGGCTGGAATAGTGGTTCTTTTTCGAATAGCTATAAGTACTTCATCAACAACTACTCATCTGCTACAACTCCGCCATTGATAACCGTAAATGATGCATCGGGAAAAAACATCCGAACATTACAGGACAATGCTGATTTAGTTAATAAAATAAACAATCTGGCTAATTATTCCCGTAAAGAATTCTTTACTTTTAAGACTTCTGATGGGACGGTGTTAAACGGATGGATGATGAAACCGGCTAATTTTAATCCAAATAAAAAGTATCCGGTAGTAATGACGCAATACAGTGGACCATTCTCTCAACAAGTAAAAGACCAATGGAGCTTTGGATGGGAACAAGCTCTGGCTAATCAGGATTTTATTATTAGTTGCGTTGATGGGACAGGGACAGGTGGACGCGGTGAAAAATTTGCTAAGCAGACTTATCTCAAACTTGGACAGAAAGAAGCCCATGATCAGGTTGAGGCTGCCAGTTATCTAAAAACCCTTAGCTATGTTGATGCTAATAATATCGGCATTTGGGGATGGAGTTTTGGCGGATACACGACTCTGATGAGTATGTCTGTAAGCAAAGATATAATCAAAGCGGGAGTAGCTATTGCACCCGTTACTGATTGGAGATATTATAATACGATCTACACTGAAAGATATATGAGGACTCCTCAGGAAAATAAAGAAGGCTATGATCAGGGGTCTCCGATTTTCCTTGCCAATAACTTTAATGGTTCTTTGCTTTTGATCCATGGCACAGCGGACGATAATGTACAATATCAAAACACAACAGAATATGCTGAAGCATTAGTTCAAGCTAACAAACAGTTTGATATGCAGATATACACAAATCGTAATCACAGTATTTTTGGAGGTAATACTCGTTATCATCTTTATACAAGAGTGATAAACTTCTACAAAAGAGAGCTAAAATAGCTCTCTTTTTAAATGTCAATTAGGACTCTCACTCACGAATGTTTTATTTTTCGACGCGGTTAACTTATGTTAATTAAATCCCCAATTGTAAAACTTAAGATTTCTAATTGTGTTATATGTTTATCTTATATTCTCACTGTACTGAATGAAATCATTTAAGTCAATTTTCCAAAGACAGTTGTTTAGTCCAGCTATAGGATTTGTTCCAGCAATCATATTTATTTTACTCGATCTTTTCATTGGTGTAAAATATGCGATGACAATAGCTTTTACTGCTAATATTCTATTAGTAATATTGGCACTTAAACAATTTAAGAAGCAGGTATATAATTTCATGATATTTGCTTCTGTATTAATATTCGGTATTTTTATGGCTATTAGCCATCTTTGGTTCTTCAAGGATTATGAGTTCTACGCTCCTATAATCTTGGAGTTTATAACTATTTTCATATCGGTTATATTCTTATTTACGAAAAATCAGATTCTTACTGTATTAAAAAATACATTCCGAGCCCAATACTTCGTTTCAATCAGAAATAACTTCTATGAATATATATGGCTTACAACTGTTTTATTGAAAATTTTTTCAGTACAGATTGTCCTTTCAATAGTTTATGAGTTATCTCCCGTAGTAAATACTGAGACATTAAACGGAATATTTTATAGACAAACGCCGCTCTATACTTTCTTTCTGATTTTTATTTATGAACAAATCCGATTACGTTTCATTCAAAAGAACCTTACGCAGGAAGAATGGATGCCTGTTGTAAACGAATCCGGTGCTGTGATTGGGCGTATAGCAAAATCAGAATTAAAAACTGAACATAAAGATCTAATATTCCCTGTCGTCAGAATAGCTTTTATATGCAATAATATGGTTTATTTGGTGCGAGACCGAAAATCCGGCCAATATAACTGGCCAATAAATCGATTGTTGCCGTATGGAGTTGATTTAAAAAAGTTTATTACAACAACATTGAATGAAGAAAAGGGCAATACATTAAAGAATCCAAGGTTATTAATGAAGTTTATCGAAAATACGCCTAAACATAAAAACCTCGTCTTTTTATATACTGTAAACATCGATGAAAAATATTCGCCTAAAGGAAAAGTTAATGGTAAGCTTTGGTTAGCCTCACAGATAGATAATAATCTAGGTGTTGGGTTATTCTCCAATCAATTTGAAGAAGAATATCAATTTATACGTGCAACCGTTTTAGTTGATCATGATGAGCTTATTTCGACCCATCT
The DNA here is from genome assembly GCA_051657185.1 of Bacteroidales bacterium. Lineage (GTDB taxonomy): Bacteria > Bacteroidota > Bacteroidia > Bacteroidales > UBA7332 > UBA7332. The sequence continues at coordinate 2,746 of JBOFKE010000012.1, forward strand.
ATAAAAAAAGAGACCTTGCATGATGACTCATGCAAGGTCTCTTTTTTTATTCTAAATAAGTATATCCATATAAGCCGGAACGATAAGTCGATAAAAATTCTCGTCCCTCCTCTGGTGTAATAACGCCAGACTTCATGGAGGCTGTTACCCATGTTTCAACCTTTCTTACCATTTTCTTCGGATTGTACTCCACATATTCCAATACATCAGCAATTGTTTCACCATCGATGATTTGTTCTATCTCATATCGATCTGAATATACGCTTACATGCACTGCATTCGTATCCCCGAATAGATTATGTAAATCACCTAAGATCTCTTGATATGCCCCTACCAAAAAGACTCCTATGTAATAAGGTTCTTTTGATTTAACTGAATGAACTGGTAAGTGATAAGAAAAATTTCTGGTAGAAATAAAATTATCGATCTTGCCATCAGAATCACATGTTACATCTTGAAGTGTAGCTGTGCGTTCTGGCTTTTCATCCAAACGTGTGATAGGCATAATTGGAAATATCTGATCTATTGCCCATGAATCCGGTAATGACTGAAATAATGAGAAGTTACAATAGTATTTATCTGGTAACATCTTCGCTATTGATTTCAATTCATCTGGCGAATGTTTAATTTCAGATGCTATTTGATGTACTTCTCTTGCTACAGACCAAAATAATTTTTCAATTTGTGCTCTCGTGCGTAGATCTAACAAACCAAGACTAAACATATTTAATGCTTCCTCTCTGATCTGAAGGGCATCATGCCAGGTTTCAATCAATCTAGGTTGATTCAACTTTTCCCATAATTGATATAGCTCTTTTACTAATTCATGATCAGATTCTGATATTTCTTCATTATCATTCCATGATGGCAAAGTTGCTGTTTCTAATACTTCGAATACAAGTATTGAATGATGGGCAGTCAGTGAACGACCCGATTCTGTTATAATGTTAGGTTGAGGTATATCATTTTTCTTACACGCATCTACTAATGAGTAAATTGAGTCATTCACATACTCTTGAATAGAATAATCCATACTACTCTCACCAATTGACGAACGTGTACCGTCATAATCAACGCCTAGTCCTCCTCCAATATCAACAAACTCTATATTGAAATTCATTTTTCGAAGTTGAACGTAGAATTGAGCCGCTTCTCGCAATGCATTCTTAATTCGTCGGATCTTTGTAACTTGACTACCAATGTGAAAATGGATCAATTTAAGACATTCGTGCATGTCTTTCTTGTCTAAATAATCAAGAGCTTCTAACAACTCACTCGAATTCAAACCGAATTTGCTTACATCCCCGCCAGACTCTTCCCATTTCCCACTACCAGAACTAGCTAATTTAATACGAATTCCAATATTAGGTTTTATCTTGAGTCTCTTTGCTATAGAAATAATCTCTTTTAGCTCATTTAATTTCTCTACTACCAAAAATATACGTTTACCCATCTTCTGAGCTAATAACGCTAATTCTATATAAGCAGAGTCCTTATATCCATTACAGATAATCAATGAATTTGGATCAGTATTAATAGCCAATACTGCATGCAACTCTGGTTTCGATCCAGCTTCTAATCCAATATTGAATTTTTTACCATGACTCACAATTTCTTCTACTACCTGACGCATCTGATTTACCTTTATCGGATAAATGATAAAGTTCTGAGCAGTATAGCCATACTCTTCAGAGGCAACTTTAAAGCAGTTAGAAATCTTCTCTATACGATTATCCAAGATATCTGGAAAACGCAAAAGAACAGGAGCTTCAACGTCTCTAAGTTGAAGCTCGTCCATTAAATCTTTAAGATCTACTGGTACGCCATCTTCACGAGGAGTCACTTGAATGTGCCCCTTCTTGTTAATTGAAAAGTACTTCAGACCCCAACCTTTAATATTGTAAAGTTCTGCTGAATCTTCAACACACCATTTTCTCATTTCTTATCTTTACAGTGATGGTTAGAAAATATATTAACTCTTGACGATTCAATAGTCGTCTATGTATAAACATAAAGCTACAAAAATCGGTTTGCGAAATTATAAAAAAAGACATAGAAATGGTTCATTTTAATATTATATAATCATAATATAATGTTTTGAAGACCAAATACATCTATATTAATAGTAATACAGGATAAATATGTAACTAGATTTATTATCAGTGTTATAATACACATCCATCTTATAGGGGGTGGGTTGGCGTGAATTAGGTATAAAATTATTGCGAAATATTCAAACAGGAGTTTTGGAAAGTATCTTAGAGCTAGCGGATAAATACGGTTAGCAACTATGCGGAAACGAATAATAAAAGAAGATTTTAAACAAATACCCATAAGTCTCATTTAGGCTTTATTCAAAAGCTATAGAAGGATTCAATCCGCATCTGATTTAATCCCCGAATTAGAAAATACGATCTATTTAAGTTCCTGTAATACAGAATGGGTACTTCCGGATATGATTTCCCATTGCAATTTGCTCTCAATCGAAATGTAATTGCCATGTGAATTACAATAAAGTAAATACCTGATGCTCTGTTTCTTGAGATTTTTTTGAGACGTATTGCAATAAGACAAGTGAAAATCGAAACTTTTGTTAGAGTCTAACTCCGCTCTGAGTTTAATTGTCAATCAGCGCTATCGACACCTATGGTATAGATAGCGTCGATTCAAATCGTAAAACTCCTGGACAGGTGCACTTGGTTTGAGGTAATCGATGAGAAGATCGATTGATTTATTGAATAGATACAGTGTATCTTCAAAAAGATGCAGTATATCTCTAAAAGATATGCCGTACTTTTTCCTGTTACAGACCTATTGATGCTTAAATGAGGCCTCTGTTCATTATAAAATAGAATGATCCGATCAAGTGTAATTAGATGCTCTGCTTGTCATTTATTTTTGAATGATACAACTATTCTGTTTTTAATATATCATTAATTCCTTATACCTGAGTATTTTCAAGAGAATTTCTACGTTGTATTCATACTTATTTTTAATGTCGTACTCATCATGGATATTGAAATAATTATGACAACAATATTGAACTCCTCGATCAGAATGATGAATTAGTACTGAAAGAGATCTTTCTCCTGCAGACTCAATAAACATTAAAAGAGCTCTGGCTATATGTTCAAAAGTATAACCTAAAGTCCATCCAGCGATTTTTCGCGAATAAGCTTCCATAACCAATGAGGGGTAATAGACATCTTCTTTTATCTCAACGTACGCTATCACTACCAAATAATTTTGATTGATACCTGTCGATGTAAAACTGAAAATGCTACACATTGATTCTTTACTAGCCTTTGAGTACTCTTTACTTAGCTCTGTCACACATTCATTTCAACTTATTTAAATTGGGATATTGATTTTTTTCAGCAAGAACAACCATTATTTCAAAACCTCTTGAACGCATCTTTTCCAGATCCAATGCTTTTTTTATATTTTCCAGCTCTGTATAAATTCTTTTTCTCTTTCTGTTAGTAGTTGTGATTATTTTGCCATTTCAAATTCTTTTAATCATTCCTGCAAAGATAGAATATCAGGATAACGACTAAATTTATAAAGCATCTTATTTAATAGCTATGGACTTATTCTGGATATTTTGAGATATGCATGACAGTTTTTGCCCGATTCGTAGTAATCGATTACATAATTTAATCTTTCATCTTCACTAAGCTTCCTGTTCACACAAAAGTTATTATTGTATTTGTGCCAATTTGTTTAAGTATAAGATAAACTTGTTTAGACTATGCAAAATTTATGCGTAGTCTAGCATTCCCTCAATTTTTGGAATTGATCACTTTGTCTTGCTAAACTATATTCATAATCTACATGGTTTATCGGATAAGACCTAATCCTATAGGAGAATCGTAGTAGCAAAATACATAAAACGACAAAAGCCCCTCAGCAATAAGCTGAAGGGCTTTCTAAAGACGGCGGCAACCTACTCTCCCACTATACGCAGTACCATCGGCGTTGTTGGGCTTAACTTCTCTGTTCGGAATGGAAAGAGGTGGAACCCCA
>JBOFKE010000013.1:0-4664 GCA_051657185.1 Bacteroidales bacterium
TATTGATTCATCAACTACTACTCTGTATGAAAGGTTACTATATGCTAACGATCTGTTTAATCTTTCGGCAAACTCGTTAATAGTACCCATAAATACGACTTTTGTACTATTACTCACATATTTGTCGTTTGCATTAGGATTGTCAGATACAACATCAAAGAAATACACATTGTTTAGCATATCTCTTCCCGATACAAATACTATTTCATGCTCATATCTTGTATCTGTATTATTCTTGCTTGATGAAGGAATTTGTCGTATAAAATAATTTTCTCCTCTGAATTTTACGTATTGAGTACCATCCCAAAAGTCATCTAAGCAAAGCGGATACATCAAACTTGCACTTAATGATACAGATCCCATTCTTGATGATGAGAAAGTATATGAATTTATTGTAATACCTGCATCATAATAAACAGATGTTAGTTCTGTTACGCAGAATTGATTATTATTGACCGTTTTTAATAATGATCTATCTTTCGCTTCTCTTACTCTTCTTTTTATAGGCTTAAATAAAGGATCTGAATCAGTTCCGTTTACGTAATTCCTTATTCTTAAAATATCATGCTGCATAATATATGTTTTACGTGAAACAATTATACAAATATAATTATTTAAACTTTTAAACTAATAAGTTTGTATATAAAATTATACCAGAATCGTTTAAAATTCGGGTATAAAAATGGGTCAAATCAGTCCCTTTTTGAATGTTTAAATTACGGCATTACAATACCCATGAATTATTTTTTAAAATGTACATACCATCTATTTTCCTAACCATATCCCCATTAATAGGAGCTGATGGGAATACTGACAAAGGAAGTGTCATTGCGATTGCTCTCTTAAATTGTTGAGGACAAGCATAGCCACTCTTATACACGTTGTTACTTTCAAATAATACAGAATCCGTATTGATTAATTTAGTAAAATTGTCGAATATGGAAAAATCACTATTTTTTATATTAATCTTATTAGACTTGCACCTGATAACAGCACCCCAATTAACTGTATTCCCTTTTATTAATTTTGCTGCAAAATTATCAATATCAATATTGTTAATATGACCATCGTAATCAATATATCCGTTCGGCAAAGGGTGTACAAATCCTTTTTCAGCAAAGTAGTTTCTAACAGTTAAATTCTCAATAATCGAATTTGATGCAGAAGTAGCTGCTGGCGAATCAAATGCTTCCGCGAATCTAATAATACCTCCATTATTATTCATAGTTGTTTTTTTATCAATAATGTTTTCGATAATTAAATTATCAACATTAAGATAATCGGATGTATCAATAAGCCCCCATGATTCTGACTGTATTAAATTATTAATATACACTTTACCTATCTTACCTGAGCCATATCCGTTTTTACCATTGTCTTTAGGTTTAAAAGGCAGATTAGACAATACTACTTGTCCACCTAATTTTGATTGAGTTGTAAAACAATCTGTGACAGTTATATCATCAATAATTTCATCAGTATAACTTAATCTCAATAATCTATGGCAATTATATCCATCTTCAATACCGTTACCATCACTAAGTTCAATAGTGTTAGATGTCGTAGCATTAGGATTTAAGCCCCAGTATGTAATATTATGTATGTTCAATCTTTTAACATCGCCTACTCGTATGCTTAATGCCCCTGCCTCCATTGTTGTTACCGCAATAAAATCATCACCTGATACACCTCTACAATCGAATATTTCTCCATCAAAAGATTTTCCGTGTATATGTATAAAGTCTTGATTAAGATTTTTAAATGTCCGATCAGCATATAAACCGTGTAATTTATATCCTTTTAGCCCTGCCAAACAAAAAGCGTATGTGCGTGGATTTCTAAGTGTTACATCTCTTACTATAAGATTATCAATATCTGCTAATTTGATCATAAATCCGATATAATCCATATTATCGCCATCTTTAAATTGAGGAGTATTATATACATCTGGATTATCACCGACATCAGAACTACTACCTCTATTCTGCATCCATCCATTGCCATCAATTACACCTGATCCCGATATTGTAATATTACAATCTCTTGTATATCCAGCAGGATATGTTTCATTTCCTTTACCGTCACTTGGAATATCTATACCTTTATTCTTTATCAACGTGCAATTAGATGCGTCGCCTTGTTTAATGGTGCCATTTACGACAAGATTAGTATTTGACTTCATAAGTATTGGCTTTTTAACAATACTAATAAAACCGCTCGGTACGATCACAACAGGAGCGAAATTAATAGCTTGATTAATGGCATAAGAATCGTCTTTGGTGAAGTCCCCTATGCCCCCATCAACACCGTCGCAAGCAGCTCCGCAATGTCTTATATCGATCTCCGTATTTTTAAATCTTCCTAAAAACTCAACGTTTTTAAAAGCTCTTAAAAAATTAAAGATACAAGATGTGTTATTAGGATTAATTTTACCGTTGCTAATAACGCCTCCGTCGAATACAAGTGTTACATCTTTAGCCCCTTGAGATATTAAGTCGATAGTTTGACCACTTAAATCAATATCTGAAACAATACTATACATCTTACCGCTACTTGCAGTATTTAGATTTTTTAAATCCTGTAAGGTTGTTATTGCTGTGATATAAGGACTTGTGAATTTGAAATCATTAATATTTTGAGCTATATAAGCCGCTACTTGATTGTTAATATTCTCGTTAAAATAAGAAGCAGTTTTATTTTCAATTTGATTATTAACATAGGCTTCAGACACCCTTACTTTTTCTGCAACATAATCCCTTGTAGGTTTATCAACTGGCTTATCATTTGAATATAACTCAACCTCCACAGTAATATCCTCATCATACGTGGCTCTGCCGATTGTCTGAACATTAAGCCGTAGCCTTGTAGCTACCTCATCAGGTCTTGATGTATGTACATTAAACCAACCATCAGTAGTATAATAGTAATCTGTAATTCCATGTTTATTACCGTTCCCATAACTATTACACCAATATGCATATTTACTTTGTTTAGCTATCTGTGCTATAATTTTAGGTGAGCTTGATTTAATTCTCAAGATAAATTCCTTGTATTGCGCATTCGTGTCTATTGCTAAATCAGCTGATAAAGCAATTGTTCCCACGTTCTCACCATTTACTATGGTGGACTTTTTGCAGTAACCATCCTCCTTTACCCATGACTTTAGATCAATATTTCTTACATCTTTTTTTCTGCCGCATACATAGCTTGCATTTTCAGTTTTAGAAAACCAAAGCATATCAACAATTTCCTTGTTTGTATTCAAACCTACGTCAATACTATTACTTACATTTATAGCCACATAATATGTATTATCCGATAACAATAGTGTTCCAAATTTAGACACTGTTGTTTTCTTTATAAATGATAGATTATTATCATACTCCCCTATTACAATATATACTGTGCTAAATCTGCCTACTCTTGTATCAATAACACATACGCTATACATCTCTGACCTGTCAACCCTGATGTAATCAGATGTGATATTCATATTATTCATATAGACAATCATCCCATTACTATCAATACCATACCCATCTTTATAACTGTTAGTATTTGATAAATTATCGGCTTTAATATTTTCAAAATTATCAACGTTGGCTTTTTGCTCAAGCTGTGCTATTTGAGCATTACTTTTCTCAAGCTCTGTTTTATCAGCCTTATCTTTTTCTAAAGAGGCTATTTTACTACTGGCTAAAAATGCATCTGTACCATTTGATACAACATCCCAATTTTGATTTACTACTAATTTGCCCTCTACTATTTCAGCAGGCTTGTTAGTATTATTGTCTATTTTGCTTCTAAAGGTAGATCCAAATAGCAAAACTTCATTTAGTCTGTTATATGATCCTTGAACCCAAGCACCTTTGCCAACGGGTATCTTTCCTATATTTTTAGTTACTTGTGCCATATCTAAACGTAATTAAATTCTAAAATAATATTTCCGTCATTATCAGTATATCCATTCGTAAAAGCTGAATTGTCTGATCCAGTAGTAGCTACTATATACCCTTCTGAATCAATATCAATAGAAAGAATGTTAGCTTCTATCTTTTTATCCAATTCACCTATTGACTTGGTGTTTATATTTATTCCTTCAGGAATATTTTTAGCACCATTCATTATTAGTTCGTCAGCGGCAACTTTATCGAATGATTTATCCATATTCTCGCCACTATAACGGCTTATGTAGTCTGCCATAATATTCTTTATTTAAGAGTACGACATAATAAAACATCGTACTCTTTAGTTTTTACTTACCTCTATTAAAATCCTCTCCAACTTCAATAATAGCATTGCATATACTATCAGACTTCTCTGCAACAGGGCATTTTGTGCCTTTAGGAGCATGCTCACATCTGTAAGATAGATTCACACATTGCTGTAAAAAAGTGTTTTTTAATTCAAGTCTGTTTACCTTTGATTCTAATTCATTGAGTCTTACCTCTACATCATTTTTATAACTTTGCAGCTTGTTTTCAGACTCAACTTTGTAATCATTGTAATGCTCTTTTACCTCGTCGATTACCACCTTTAGATTTTCTATTAAAGCCGATTCCTTTTTAGGTTTAAGCATGATTAGGTTAATCACACCTGTCAATGCACCTCCACCTAAAAAAGCAATTACATATCCTATAAATTCATTTATCGTCATAAGCATA
>JBOFKE010000014.1:0-3326 GCA_051657185.1 Bacteroidales bacterium
TCTTCAACTGATTTTTTCAGATCCTCGATTTGTTTTTTCTCATCCACCACATAAAGTTGGATGCGCTCTTTTATATCGTCAATGCGTTGGCGGATACCATCGTTATCTAATTGTTCGATCTCGCCGTAAGCAGCTTTAATTTTATCGATGTATGGATTAATCTCCTTTAAATCGCGTTGCGATTTTGTTCCAAACAGTTTACTTAAAATTTCTACAAATCCCATACGTGTATTTATTATCTATTTTCGTTCTTAGAGTTATTTTGCAAATATAACAAAATTTTTAAATTAATCTTGTTTTATATCTTTCGTCCCGGATTACTTATTGTAAAGGACTTCCGATATTGGTTTATCCGAACATGCATTCGGAGCTCTTATTCGCAAAAACGAACAAATTGTGGGTGCTATTTGTGTAGCCCGCACCGGTTGTTCGATTTTCTTTGGAACGATGTTTGCCCCCATTATAAATAGCGGAGACATGACAGCGGCTTTACTTATTTGTTTGTTCTTAATTTGCGGCGACTCATAATCTACGGTCCATCCCGGTTGAATCTCAACCAGCAAGTCTCCCGACAGTTTACGATGATAACCATTGCGTGCAGTGCGGTTTTCATTACTTGAAGATCCATGTAGCAATGTATGTCCGCAAATCACATCCTGTACTCCGGTCATCTGTACTAAGAATTCAGCAGATTTTGTCTGAATTTCTTTCAGATTAATCTGTTTGTCTTCGATTAATTTACGATTCAGAAATATCTGCTCGTCATGATAACCGCTGACCCATTGCCCATGCCCGTAAACAGCCATGAGGTACATATTCAGAAGCGATGTACACCGATTGGGATAAAACTCTCCCGAAGGCACACGCATTCGTTCCGGATTGTATCGTTCTGCATTAAAATAACCGGTTGAGGTTAAAACGATCAGAGCATTCTTCAATCCGACCTTCTGCTCGATAATGGAAATCAGATTCCCGATTTCTTTATCCAAACGCAGGTATGTATCCTGAACCTCCATCGAGTTATCGGTCAAACTCCTGTCATTAAAGCTTCCGGCAAAATAGGTTACATTCACCATGTCCGGATAATTTCGTTTTCCGATTGTCGAATTTTTCAGCAATACAGAAACGAACTGTGTGATCTCTTCATTTACCAGACCACTGTTTTTGTATTGCTTTACGTTGTCGAGTTTATTTTTCGGAAACGAATATTTGAATGTAAAATCTCTCGATTGGAATGGAATAAAACGATAAAATGACGGCGCATTCAGGGGTGTCCAGTCAATCGTTTCAATCTTATTGTTTAACGGGAAAGTGGCATTGTATTTCTCGAAAAATGACGGCGCATCTTTATAATAGGTTGATGTTCCCCAGCGTCCCGTCACATCATCAATCCAGAATGCTGCATTTGCGGCATGCCCTGCCGATAAAATTGCCTGCTCGTAGGTCGGAGCAATAGCATATACATCGGATAGATTTTCGGTTGCTATTTTCAACTCATCTCCGATTGTCGATGCCAGCAAGGCTCTTGGCGAAACACTTTCCTGCGAAAAGTTCCCCATATATTCTTTATCTTCAAGAACAGGACGTGTCTTATTCAGCTGTTTTGAATAGACCTGATTGGATATAACCCCGTGATAATTCGGCGTTGTTCCGGTAAATAAGGTTGCAACTGAATTTGCTTTATCTACATTCGGATAGTCATAATCCAGATCAAAACAGATCGTTCCCTCTTTCATCAATCGTTTGAAGCCTGTTTCACCAAATGCCTCATAAAACAAATGCAGAAGATCCGAACGTAGTTGATCGACCGTAATCGTTACGACCAATTTCGGTTTCTCCGGCAATTGCTGAGCCACAAGCTGAACAGCTGAGAGAATGGTTACTATGGATGCGACAAATCTGCGCATAATTTATTTTTTGTTTTATTCTTTATTTCAAAATGATTCTACAAATATCGTGCTATTCTCTACTTCTCGCAACAAAATCTTCTGATTTTTATCCACATTATTGATCTGACCAGTGAAACCATGCCTAAAAACAAGAATTCGATCGGATAAATCTGTGATACGAATGGAGCTGAAAGTATAAATGTAAACGTCATTAAGACATTTATCCAGTTAAACAGAAGCACTTTCTTACGCCAGGGTTTAACCAGTAAGGCCAGCGCATACAATAGCTGCAAGGGCTCGAACAGCAATAATAAACCATTCGGATACATGCCGGGATGCGTAGATACAAAAGCCAGAAAATATAAGATACAGCCCGCAATACCAAACATTAAGTACATTACGACATCTACACCTATACATAATTCCCCTCTTCGCAAACCTCTGAACAGGGTTAAAAGCAATATCAAACCGCCTATCGGATAAAAGAACCATCCGGGTGCCGGATAAGATGCTTCCTCTTCTTCAACGGCATCGTCGTGTCTGAGAAGCAATACTGATTTACTCACCAACATCCGCTTTTTTCCCGTAACCGAATCTGTTACATAAGCCTCATTAAGTGCCTTTTTCAGATAGGAAGGATGAAAGAATTGTTCGCTGAAGGTTACAGGCTGATCAAACCGACTGCCAAAAACAGTATTGATCCCCAGCTTCAACCAGGGATAATCACCCGTTGTCTCATGGACAATAGAACGGAGGGTCCCGCCGGTAGCCGTTGTATCCGAAAATGTCAAAGGGGCATCTAAACTTTTCGCGATCATTGACAACGGACGTGTTGCACAGTTATCAAAAGCAAAACTATAGCGATAGGTTCTGTTTTCAGGACGTGCATTCTCCATCAATCCGTCCCACAGTCTTTGCTTTTCTGCCATTGTCAGGTTTAGTGTCTGCTCCGTTAAGTCCAGATTTCTGATCACGCCTTCCATCCAGACATCATTCAGATTATTTATACCCAGTATATAATCCGTTTCACCTTTCACAAAGCGCCAGGCAAAATTAGGACTGGAAAAATCAAATATTCCGTAATTAAAAATATGATCTACCCCCAGGCTGTCATCTTTTACACGAATGGCGGTGTGTCCCCATAAAGCATAAATCTCCGATCCCTTTTCTTGTGTCAGCACACTCACATGAGCATTCTCCGACAACTTTGGAGCAGCGAAAACATTACTGGCAAAAAATATAAAGAGGCAGATAAAGCCTCCTATCCATTTATTCAATCGCATTTAATCTAATTTTTTTGCCAAATATAGAGATTTTCTGAACGTGAATTCCTCTGGAATGAATTAAAAATAAAAAAGTTTTGATCAATCACAGACTGATCAAAACTTTTTACTTTTAGCAAAATAACACTATTAGAAAAACACCTGATTAATATAC
>JBOFKE010000015.1:0-5643 GCA_051657185.1 Bacteroidales bacterium
AGATAATACCCGATTTAAGCATAATCGGGCAGATACTTACTATTTGTTTGATTTTTTAGTTAAATCTATGTTTGTCTTCTATTGAAAAGCATCAGTTAATGAAGTGGCTATAAAAAAGAAAAGGTTGTCTCACGACAACCTAAACCCCTTTTTATTAACCTTAAATCTAATACCATGAAAAACACGTTGCAAAAGTATAGCGTTTGAGGCATACATGCAAGTGTTTATCTGTTAAAAATCATTCAGTTAACGCTCTTTAACCGACTACTCGACATAAAGAACCAATCCTTTCAGATATTCTCCTTCCGGATGGTAAATGCTCACTGGATGGTCAGCTGGTTGCGTTAATTGATTGATAATGCGCACGCGTCTTCCAGACTGTGCAGCGGCACTAAATACGGCTAATCGGAAGTTTTCCTTACTTACAACCTGCGAGCAAGAGAAAGTAAAGATAATACCTCCTGGTTTTATTTTCTTGAATGCTTTAGCATTAAGTTTCTGATAACCCTGTAAAGCATTACGTAATACATTTTTATGTTTGGCAAAAGCAGGAGGGTCCAGGACGATTAAGTCATATTCACCATATTCCATATTGTCCAAATACTTGAATGCGTCTTCGGCAAAGGCTTTGTGACGAGGATCTCCGGGAAAGTTCAATTCGACATTTTTATTAGTCAAATCTATCGCTTTACCAGAGCTGTCAACCGAATGCACCATCTCTGCACCACCACGCATTGCGTAAAAAGAGAATCCTCCCGTATAGCAGAACATATTTAAAACACGCTTACCTTTAGCGTATTTTTCTAATAATGCGCGGTTATCTCGTTGATCAACGAAGAAACCTGTTTTTTGTCCTTTTAACCAATCTGCGTGGAACTTAAGACCGTACTCCGTAGCTATATTGCCGGCATTACCGCCATAAAGATAACCGTCTTCGGCATTCAAATCAGCTTTGAAAGGTAAAGTTGATTCGGATTTATAGTAAACATTTTTCAGTTCTTCGCCCAATACTTCTTTTAAAGCCTCGACAATTTCGAAACGAGCGACGTGCATACCCGGGGCATGTGCTTGCATAACAGCAGTGCCATCATACATGTCAATCACAAGACCGGGAAGAAAATCTCCTTCGCCATGAACCAAGCGGTAAGCATTGTTGTAATCTCCTGCTACCAAACCAAGATTTTTGCGTAAATCAAAAGCTGCATTGAGCCTTTTAACCCAAAAGTCATGGTTTATTTCCTCTTGTTCGAACGTCAGCACGCGAACTGCAATACTTCCGATTTGAGAGTGTCCGATGGCAATAAACTCTTTATTGGCATTCACAACTTCAACGGTATCACCTTCTTCAACTCCTTTATCAACTTCTGCTATCGCTCCCGAGAAAATCCAAGGATGGAATCTTTTCAATGATTCTTCTTTTCCGGGTTTTAAGTATATCTTTTTATATGACATTCTATAAAGCATTAAAAGTTTGAAGCAGGAAAGGCCAGAGAGAATCTTGCCTTTCGCACTTCAAACTTGAAATTTATTTTATTCTATTCTGAATTGTTTGATTAGCAGTTGCAACCTTCGTCACCGCAACCTTCGTCGCCACAACCACAGCTGCTACAGCCACCACCACATGATGAAGCTGGCATCAATTCTTCAGGACGTGCGTCGCGAACTTCGATAACTTCACCGATAAAGTGAAGATCTTCACCTGCAAGCGGGTGATTGAAGTCAAGCTCAACTGCGTCTTCTTTAACTTCAACAACAGTTGCGTTCAAACGGTTACCTTGTGCATCCATCATTGGAACAACGTTTCCTGGTTTAACAACTTCGTCGTCAAATTGTCCTTCTACCATGAACAGATCTTTCGGAAGTTCGATAATGTGTTCTTGTTCGTATGGTCCGTAAGCCTCGTCAGATTTGATTTCGAAATCAAATTTGTCGCCAACTTTCAAATCTTTAAGTTTTTCTTCAAATGCCGGAAGCATTTCTCCTAAACCGTAGATAAATGTCAATGGAACTTCCGCAGTTGCTTTTTCCATTAATTCCTGATCAGCGCCTACTTTAAGTTCGTAGATACATGCTACGTATTTACCTGCTTTAATTTCTTCCATTTTGTTATATGTGTAATAATTTAAATTTTAAGCTACTGTTTTCAGATAGCTCGTTAATTAACGCTATACGAAAGCGGTTTTCAATCGGCGTAAAGCTTCTTCAACGATGGAGCGCGATGTTCCTATATTCAGGCGCATATGCATTTCTCCTTCTTTGCCGAAACTAATTCCGTCATTTAGAGCTAACCGTGCTTCCGATTTTAATTTATCTGCAATCTGATCATGCGAAAATCCTGTTTGCGTGAAGTCTAACCAGATAAGGAAAGAGGCTTCAGGACGCATCATTTTGATCTTCGGCAGATGCTTCTTCAGATAACTATCTACAAACTTAATATTTTCATCGATATAAACCAAAACTTGTTCTAACCATTCTTCGCCTTTTTCAAAAGCAGCCTCTGTAGTAGCAAATGCAAACAGATGTCCTCCGGTCAGATCATTACCTAAAACAAAGTCCTGGAAGCGTTCACGGATAGTCGGATTTGGAATATAATAAAATGAACTTGCTACACCGGCCATATTAAAAGTTTTGCTTGGAGCCATAAATGTAATGGAGTTCATGCGAGCTTTTTCGCTTACGGCGGCAAAAGGTATATGCTTGTAGCCCGGGAGTGTCAGATCGGCATGAATTTCATCTGAGACTACTAAAATCTGATGATCATAACAAAATTCAGCTAATTGTATTAACTCTTCTTTAGTCCATACTCTTCCTCCGGGGTTATGCGGATTACATAGAATCAGCATCTTCGGCTTATTTTTTAATAACGCCGGGAGTTGCTCAAAGTTCATTGAGAAATGCTCGTCAGATTCTATTAACGGATTGAAGATTAGATTTCTGCTGCTATGTTTTACAATAGAGTGAAATGGAGGATATACAGGAGGTTGGATAATAATAGCGTCTTGCTTTTCTGTCATAGCGTTTACCGCAAAAGCAAGTCCGGGAACTATACCGCCGACAAATCCCAACTCATTCAGCTCAACATCCAATCCATGTCTGCGTTTTAACCAGCGTTGAATACTGTTCCAATATGCAAGTGACGGTTTAGTGTATCCCCACACAGGCTGTTTTATTTTTTCCAATGCAGCTTCCATAATGCAGGAAGGTGTTTCGAAGTCCATGTCGGCAACCCACATAGGAAGTAAATCGTCTTTACCAAACACGATTGAAAGATTATCTATTTTAATAGAGTCAGTGCCGGTTCTATCAATAACCTGGTCAAAATCATATTTATTCATGACTGAATCAGCTTTGTTTAAAGTGTAACCTTGTTTTTGTGAAATTTAAAGTTGTTTAATAGCTCACACAAAGGTAAGAAAAGAAAATGACCGGGAAATTATTCAATGTTGATTCTTGAATATTTCCCGGTCAGGATATTATTGAATCATCCTCTTAACTGCCCGATTAAGAGAGATGGTATATCGGATGGGTTTTTCGCTACTGGAACGCCAACGCTTTCGAAAGCTTTCCATTTTTCCTGGGCAGTACCTGAGCCGCTTGAAATAATAGCTCCTGCATGTCCCATCCTTTTTTCTGTTGGTGCGGCAGCACCGGCTATGAATACGGTTACGGGTTTTGTTATATGGTTTTTAATGTATTCGGCTGCAATTTGTTCGGCATCACCACCAATCTCGCCTATAAGAACAATTGAATCTGTGTCATGATCATCCTGAAACATCTGTAACAGTTCTTTATAGAATAAACCGATAACAGGATCTCCTCCGACACCGACGGCTGTTGATTGTCCTAAGCCTGCTTTGGTCAGGTTTTGAACTACTTCATAAGTAAGAGTTCCGCTACGAGAAATAACTCCCGTATGACCTGGGATGAAAATATTTCCCGGCATGATACCGACAAGTGACTTGTCCGGTGAAATAATGCCCGGACAATTAGGACCTACAAGCTGTACGCCATGCAAGGTTGCATATCTTCGAGCTTCAATAACATCTAAAGTCGGAACTCCTTCGGTGATGCAAACAATCAATTTAATACCTGCTTCAACAGCCTCCATAATTGCATCTTTCACAAAAGAGGCCGGAACGAAAATAATAGAAGTATTAGCTCCTTTTGAGTGTACAGCTTCCCAGACGTTATTGTACACAGGAATATCATCAATCGTTTCGCCTGCTTTTCCCGGTGATACTCCTGCAACTATGCGTGTACCATATGCTTTCATTTTGCGGGCATGAAAACTACCGTCGCGGCCCGTAATACCTTGTACCACTACTCGCGTCTCTTTATTTATCAGAATACTCATTGTGTTTACATTTTACTAAGTTCTACTGCCTTTTGAATAGCTTGAGTCATGTCTTCTGAACGTATAAATCCAGACTGAGCAATGATTTTATTACCTTCTTCTTCATTTGTTCCCGTTAGTCTTATGACAATCGGAAGGTCTGTTTTGATTTGTTTAAATGCCTCAATCAAACCGTTAGCTACATCGTCACATCGGGTTATTCCGCCAAAAATATTAATCAGAATAACTTTTACTTTCGGATCGCTTGTCAACAGATGCATTGCTTCTACTACTTTCTGTGGACTTGAGCTTCCGCCGATATCAAGAAAGTTGGCAGCTTCTCCACCATATAGTTTTATCAAATCAAGAGTAGCCATTGCCAGACCGGCACCATTGACCATACAACCGATAGAACCGGTTAGCTGAATATAGCTGAAGCCTTTTGCTTTTGCTTCATTTTCTTTTATTTCTTCATCGCTGAGTTCAGCCAAATGAGCTATATCTGAATGTCTGTATAAAGCATTATCATCGAAAGTCATTTTACCGTCAAGGGCAATAATGATACCTTTATCATCTTCGATTAATGGATTGATTTCGATTAATGATGCATCTTTTTCTAACATTAACCGATACATGTTTTGAATAATATGAGCTGTTTGTTTAACCTGATCCATTTCTGAGAATAACGATAAAGCTATATTGCGCGCTTTGAAATCGGGGATGCCGATGGAAGCATCAATCAGGAAGCGATTTATTTTTTGGGGTGCAAAAGCCGCGATTTCTTCAATTTCTACTCCACCTGCTTTACTTGTGATCACAACGACACATCGTTTGTTGCGATCGATCGTCATGCCCAGATAACACTCGTTTTTAATTGGATAAGCCGGAACGATCATTACTTTATTTACGATGTTCCCTTTAATATTCATGCCAAGGATTTCATTCGTCTTTTGACGCAGTTCCTCTTCATTATTGGCTATTTTTACTCCTCCGGCTTTACCTCTGCCTCCTGTTAATACCTGGGCTTTAATTACAGCTGCATTGGGTTTGATCTCAGAATAAGCGCTGGCTGCCGTTTCCTGATCTGTACAGACCTTACCTCTGACAGTCGGGATAGCATATTGTTCGAAAAGTTCTTTAGCTTGAAATTCATGGATTTTCATAGAGTCGGAATTATTCGGTTTGAATTATTATATTGGAAATATATTTATGCTATAACATATCCTGAGGAGAGAAGGTTTTATATTTCAGGGTTATAAACGAAAAAACGTCGACACTTCACAGCGGCGACGTTTTTTTAGTCCAAATAT
>JBOFKE010000016.1:0-3123 GCA_051657185.1 Bacteroidales bacterium
TTAGTTCCGCATTTTCCAAATCATATTTCGCATTCGTCACCTTCACCTCCGAATTTTTCATATCATTCAGTGTCACTCCTCCTTTTTCATAAAGAGCCTTCTGCTTCGTTTGTTCCTGTGTTGCCAGTTCATAAGCCAACCGTTTTGAATCAATCGCAACACTATTCACATATTCCGGATCAGACAAAACTGCAATAACCATTCCTTTCTTCACCTTATCACCTAACTTATAAGTCCTGGACGTTGCCGGATTTTTTTGCAGATCATATACGCCTGCCATTTCCGACTTCAGTTCAACCTCACCCTGAGCAAGAGCTGTACCTGATGTTGTTATATATTTTGTAATCGGACTTTTAGTTAATTCCACAACCGAAACCGGAGTCGCTATATCCTGAAAATTAGGTCGTTGATTTGAACTACATCCTGAAATTAACAGAACACTTACGATTAGTTTACTTACTGAGACAATACCTGTTTCAAATCTATATGCTGCCATAATTTATTTTTTCTTTTTTGCTTGTGAATAATTAGTTAAAGGAACAATCGATTTATTCATGTCGAAATCGTACAAAGTCTGAATCTTAAGATTCAGTAACTCGATCTTATAATTAATCCGGGCCTGAGCCAACATCATTTTCTTACTTGATAACTGTGTCTGAAACTGATTCATCTCCATCCCCGTTATATCACCATTCCGATATCGTTCCGCATTCAAATCATAAGTCAGCTGTGCATTCTTCACATTCTGTTCCGCTATCTCTATTTGTCGCAGGTTGTTCTCCAGATTTCGATAAGTCTTTCTGATCCCCAGCTCAATATCCTTAACATTCTCAGTTCTTTCCAGTTGATTTATCAAAATTGCCGTTTCCTGAGCTTTCACCCGAGCTTTCTTCTCACCCCAGTCAAAAAGAGGAACCATAAAGCTAACTGCCACCCGCGGACTCTGGGTCGGTTGATCATACAATCTTCCCAGATTATTATTATCACCTGTCAAACCAAAAGAAATTGATATATCCCCTTTAAACTCGTTTAACGACTTCGTTTTTACCAACTGAAACTCAAGTTTCTCAGCCTCTATTTCACGCTCTCGCAATTCCAGTCGTGTTGCCAATGCATGCGTTATGGCTTTATCAATATCAATTTTAACCGGTTCTACATGTATCTCTGCAAAAATCGTTACCGGTTCGTTCAATGCTATGCCTAAAGTTTGTTTCAATAAATCCTTTGCATTCTCTAAAGCCACTAAACGATCTTCACTATTAGACTCCGCTGTTGCCAGATTCAATTCTGCCTGAAACAATTCATCCCTTGCAGCCAGATCCGCTTCCACCTTATTTTTTATTATCTCGAAGTTTTTGCGGGCATCGTTCAATTCTTCCAGACTTATATTCAGATTATCCTGAGACATATAAACCGAATAAAACTGATCCGTGATACGGCGCTCCATATCCAGCCTTTGCAAAGCATAACTGATAGCTGCATTTTCGTAATCCAGTTCAATTTCCTTCAGCTCCATTTTTCTCCGGTTATACGTAAAAATAGGTTGCGATAATTGCAAATACAGATTATTCTGAAAAGCTTTATTACTATTCTCCGATCCGTCTACAGAGGATCGGTTATCCTGCCAGCCAAAACGATTCACCAAAGACAAAACCCCATCTGTAAACAGGATAGGCTGATCTATCTGAAAAGTTCCTGACGAATTAAATGTTTCATTCGTGTACCATTGCGAGAGTCGATTATCGAAACTTCTGTTTTTCGAATAATCAACCGGATCTAATTTCAACGAAAACCTCGACTTAAGCGAAGCTTGTTGAGCCTGCAATGTCTGTTGATAACGTTCCAGATTCATGGCTGATTTTTGCATAGTCGGGCTGCTGCTCATGGCAATATCTAAAGCCTTTTCCATGTTCAACGCTATTTGTGCTGAAACCCCCAGACTTGTTATATACGCAGCAAATAAAAAAACTATTTTTTTCATTCGATTCTGATATCTTAATTTCTAAACTTTTAAATTCTATCTGATTCTCTAGTAACGCTTAACAAACTTCACCGCATCTGCAGACAACGCTCTGAGCTTGACATCATCGTATAAGCGAACTATAGCCGTATCGCTATCTATATAATAAGCGCCGATATTATCCCATCCGTCTCTCGCTCTCCGTAGATCAAGAAAGGATTCTTGCGCTCCGTCGCCTCCATTGATCGTAAACCGGTATTCTGCTTTCTCATTCTGATACCAATTCAAATCTTCCGGTTTTGACACATAGTAATAGACATCATAAAGCCCTTTTTCGGGAACCGGCACTTTCCATTGAGCATAAACCTTACCTGAGCCTGCCTTTATTATATGAGTAGAATGCCGAATCTTCCCGTAATATTGCATTCCGGTAGTAATTACCCACTTCATCGGTGGGTTCCAGAACATATAACCCGAATACTTTGACGCACTCGTATGCTTCTGAGCCATCCAGGTAGCCATAAGCCCAACCGGCTCTGTTTCCGAAGCCATGAAAAGATTCTCATCCTCATTATCTACAATAATTTCTGCCGGATCATCCATGGTCAGATTTGCAATCACTCTTTCACCCTCAGGCTTTAATGAACGGGATTCGTTAGGTATATTTCGCACATTATACTCCAATTCAAGCGGTAAATTCGTTGCTATAATTGCCTGTAGCTGATAACTCATCGGTGCTTCCGGTGTATGGATAACATATTCTCTGGCCTCGCCACCATTCAGAGACAAGACCTCTGTTTTCTTTTTATTATTTGTCAACTGAATATTCAGATAAGCCACATTTGCAAATGGCGAAATATTCTGTACCTGAACGATATGTTCATAAATCTCCGATTCACTGCCGGCAAGCTTCGTTGATTTAGGCTGCGGAAATAAAAATTCCCCATAGCGAACCGAATCTCCCCAGACCGGCATATATCCCTTTAAATCAACATGCATATAACTACCCAAAGTAGACAGTAGAGAATCAAATGAAATGTTCTGCATTGGATAGCGATTCAAGTAACTCAATAGCGAATCTCTTACCTCTTTTGATGAACTTTTCCTTTCCAGAAGCATAAACAGTTCTTTAGATTTCTGCTTAATGGCATTACGTTTAATTG
>JBOFKE010000017.1:0-1593 GCA_051657185.1 Bacteroidales bacterium
ATACAAGCGTAAAATCCGGAGCTGGATTTCCTTTTGATATAGTAGCTTTCTCTTTCAATAATTGTACTTGTTCAAAATCCTTAGTGCGTTTAAGTTTAGATTCAAGCATTGATTTATAGACTCCATTTTTAGCCTGATCACCAAGCAATGAATAAGTCTCCATAAAACGCTTGATCGGCATCTGAAAAGTGTATAATGCAGCCAAATCTGTATTTCTGTTATTCCTGATATAATTTAATTTCACATCCCGTTTTTTATCTAATAATCTTCCTCGTTCATCAAATAGCTTTTCTGATCCTGGATCTTGATAAGATTTATTAATCAATGTATTAACGCTATCAATAGCCATATCAAAAATCAAATAATCCTTTCTGACTTGAACAAAATCTCTCATCAAATCATTCCCCGAGGCTACATATTCTATTTTTTTATCAAATACCTTACCTTCAATCAAGACTTCTGAGTTTGTCATGATTGTCGCTTCAACAGCACAAGCAGAAACTGCAAAACTGGATTTATTGAACAGCATAAGCATAAGCGTGTCACGCTCTGTATTATAGACAACTTTATTATTCACGGCAACAAGTGTATCTAATTTCTCTTCAGGAATAGACGTAGACATCTTTACTACTATAATAGTATCATTACCCCAACCATCTATCGTTGCTACTAAGTTCTGTTTTTGCCCATACGAACTAAGCACACAAAGCACTAGTAATACAAGCGATAAATAAATTATTCTTTTCATTCTGTTTTCGATTTATTATTTTTAAGCAGACATCTATCCATAATCTTATAGACACTAATAAAGCAGAGTACAGGATCACTTAACAACAAAAAATATTCAGCACTGTATCTTATTTAAGAATTCTCTGCATAGAAAAAATCCGGTTTCCAGTCTGCTCCACATTTTGCCATCATAGCTAAACTGAACCCGGCTCCGATTTTGCCAATCTCTTCATTCGGATATAAATCAAAATATCCCCAGTTAAATTTCTGAGTAAAGGATTGAAATAAACTGGATAGCAATTGATGCTTGTCTTCCAGCATTTTTTCCCCGTGCAGTGAGTGTCAATATACCTTTCTGAACTTTGACCACACCCATGAGTTTCATCATTATTATCGTGCGTTTAACGGTCACCGAATCAGCCTTCATCAATCTTTTTCCCTGTTCCTTTTCGACATTTGGATTATCATCTGAAGCTCTTTTCTTTTCATATCCATTCTTTTAGAGTAATAATTAATGCAAAGATATTTATATTTGCGACAGCTGCTAAAAAAGCTGTCATAATTTGATGAGTGGCAGAACCTATCACGAAATTATAAGCTTCGGTGTGCCGTGGTCCTATAAGGACAAACAGACTTACGTTATAGCTCATAACGACACCAATGTTACACTTGACGAAAAAGTAGAGTTAATCACAGAGGACATGTATCGTCGTATTTTCCCACTAAAAGAAGCCGAAGACAAAGATATATGGCTTGTTGGCGGTGGCGTATTAACGACAATGCTACTCAACAAAGATGTAATTGACGAAATGCAAATAGCTATTGTCCCAACCATTCTCGGCGAAGGCTTACCACTATTCCCCG
>JBOFKE010000018.1:0-2187 GCA_051657185.1 Bacteroidales bacterium
GTAGATGGACTTTGTCCTATAAAGTTTATCAGATTTCTTGCATTCTCTCTTTCCATATTTGTGTTTAGTTAGATTTATATTTAATATACAGATTATAGTTAGAGCGCTAATCTACAAAATACTATTCGGATTTTTAATAATTCTGCACAATATCTCTTATAGATTTTCGGTAACTTTGCGCTTTGATAAAAATTGAAAGATATGAGCAATAAGAAAAGTATCGTATGTAAAGATGCATATGGTAAAGGATTACAAGCCTGGTTTGATGGACAACGAAATGCTAAATTCACAGTTTGGTGTGATATCGCCGAAACTGAGAAATGGGAAATCGGTGTTTTCTTCCGTACATATAAAGAAATGCCTGAACTAGAGAAAAAAGCCTTGGATCTGTGTAAAGGAAGAGTATTGGATGTAGGAGCCGGTGCGGGTAGTCATGCTTTATATCTTCAGGATAAAGGTCTGGCTGTCGATGCTCTTGATATTTCAGAAGGTGCTGTCGATGTCATGAAGCGCAGGGGGATCGAAAATGTAATCGAAGGCGACTTTTTTACGTATGCGGCATCGGAAAAATATGACACGATTCTGATGCTTATGAATGGTATAGGTATCGTTCAGAAAATTGATTCGCTTCATTTGTTTTTTCAACGCGTTAAAGCGTTATTAAATGAAGGCGGAAGAGTGATCGTTGACTCTTCCAATATATTATATATGTATGAAGAGGAGGATGGAAGCGCCGTTATTGATTTGAACGGAAGATATTATGGAGAGGTAGAATATCGAATGGATTATGGTAAAATGAGAGGTGAAAAGTTCAACTGGCTGTTTATTGATTATGATACATTCGCGGAATATGCGACTCGCTTCGGTTTTGTTTGTGAGAAAGTGTATGAAGATGATCATTATCTTTACTTAGCTGAATTGAGACTGGTTTAATTTGACATTATAATTATTTACATACTATATTCGAAATGAAATTGCAAGATCGTATCTTTAATAAAGACTGGAATTTGATTCATCCGTACAATAAAGCACTGCCGACAGATACTGCCTATGTCGCTTTATGTAATGAGTTGTATGACTCAATCCGAAATATAGGTGAGCATCCGAAAGTAGGTAAATCACTGCTACGCAACTGTGCTGTCTCAGTAGCAGCCTATTTGGAGGATATTGTATCTCATGTGGGGTTGTGGAAAGCATTTCAATCAACCTATAAAGAGATGTATGGGAAACAACTACCCTATTTTGATATAGATGAGAATTATATTGAAGATGAGGTGAACCAACAGGATATTCAGTTTATTATTTGGTTCACTTTGCAGAATTCGATGGATAAGGGTTTTGTTTTTGATCCATGTGATTTATATATAACTCGTCTGACCGAATGTTTCTATCCTGTATTATTGGATGCCTATGAAACTATCCCTGAATCAGAAGATCTGCGAAGCTTGATATGGACTGATGTTTTAGAGAAGGATTCGGGAGTCTATAGTGATATAGTTTACTGGTTGTATGAGCAGTCTTATTTGTTGGCTCCGAGTCGGTTGAAATTCGAAAATGAATTAGAGACTTTCCTTAAAAGTTATGCGGGGAGAGTTTCTGAACGTGAGATTCAGCATTTAGCACTCGGCTTTCATAAAGAGCAGATGTTGACCAAACCTATGGGGCCTTTAGCCTTGACAATTCCGGAATGGATTGTAGCAATGGCAGGAGTTGAGGAGAAGCGGAAGGTGAAGAAACTGAGCGAAGTTCAAGTGTTATCATCCCGTTATTTTCAGATTGTTTCAGAGTCTAATAAATCTTACATAATAAATTCATCGGAAGGCGATGAGAAATTAAAACTTGCAAAGGATACCTTTCCATCAGTTTTATCTTTGCAAAAAGGGGATTGTCTGAAATCGGCCTTGATATTCTTTAATGGTGCATGGAATATACTACATTCCCTTATTACTGTTTCAGAAGATGATTATGTAAATCAGAAAGCACTGGTACAAAAGCATAAACAAGATGCCACAGTATCAAACGATTTATTCAAAAGTATTGCCGGAAGAAGAGGAGTTTTGTACTACAGTACATTTGCTGATTTTGTCTCTGACTTTAAAGTCTATGAGCCTTATTTGTCAAAGATTGATCCGGAAATCTATAAAAATATATTAGTTATTTCTACGTCAGAAGAAGGATTGACTATTG
>JBOFKE010000019.1:0-2254 GCA_051657185.1 Bacteroidales bacterium
GGCTTTCTGGCCAGACAGACATAACGTCCATGAAGGATCAGCCAGTGATGCGCAATCGGAATAAGGCTCTTATCAATATATTTAATAAGCTTCTTCTCGGTTTCTAAAGGCGTTTTTGAGTTTGTCGTTAATCCCAGACGATTCGAAACGCGGAATACGTGCGTATCTACAGCCATACGGGGCTGATCAAACACAACGGAAAGAATCACATTAGCCGTTTTGCGTCCCACGCCCGGTAAGCGTGTGAGATCTTTCTCTGTGGATGGGACGACCCCGTTATATTCATGCGCAAGTATCTGAGCCATTCCATATAAATGTTTGGCTTTGTTATTGGGAAAAGAAATACTCTTGATATATTCGAAAATCTCATCGACCGAAGCTTTCGAAAGAGCAAACGCATCCGGATAAGCTTTGAACAGGGCAGGAGTGACCATATTCACGCGTTTATCGGTACATTGAGCAGAGAGGATAACCGCAATAAGTAATTGATAAGGATTTTCGTAATGCAACTCCGTTTCAGCTACAGGCATTTCAGCCTGAAACCACTGGATGATATGCTCGTATCTTTCTTTAATCTTCATAGGTTTAGATAAAAAAGATGGTTGATCTGTATGTACGGACCAACCATCGTGAATATATAAGGAATATATTTTATTTACAAAATCCAATACAGGTTCTTAGTGAGCAGATTTAAACTGTTCAAGGAAACGAATGTCGTTTTCGGAGAACAAGCGTAAGTCTTTCACCTGATATTTCAGATTGGTGATACGTTCAATACCCATACCAAGAGCATATCCCGAATATTCTTTGCTGTCAATACCGCAAGCTTCCAATACGTTAGGATCTACCATACCGCATCCTAAGATTTCTACCCAACCTGTATGTTTACAGAAAGGACAACCCTTACCACCACAAAGATTACATGAAATATCCATCTCTGCAGAAGGTTCAGTAAACGGGAAGTATGAAGGACGAAGACGGATCTTAGTATCAGCTCCGAACATTTCTTTCGCGAAATAAAGCAATGCTTGTTTCAAATCGGCAAACGATACGTTTTTATCTACGTAAAGAGCTTCTACCTGATGGAAGAAACAGTGTGCACGATAAGAAATGGCTTCGTTACGATATACACGTCCCGGGCAGATAATACGGATAGGAGGCTGAGAGTTCTCCATTACGCGTGACTGAACCGAAGAAGTGTGCGTACGTAGCAATACGTCCGGATTTCTTTGGATAAAGAATGTATCCTGCATATCGCGAGCCGGGTGATCATCGGCAAAGTTTAACGATGAAAATACGTGCCAGTCATCTTCAATTTCCGGACCTTCGGCAATCGTAAATCCTAAACGGGCAAAGATGGCACAAATTTCGTTTTTAACGATTGAAAGAGGGTGACGAGTACCCAATGCAATAGGATATGCTGTACGAGTCAAATCTTCTTTGTCATTTACATCGGCACTGTTTTCAAAGCTTTCTTTCAAAGCGTTGATTTTATCAGTAGCTGCAACTTTCAAGTTGTTTAGTAATTGACCTACTTCTCTTTTTTGTTCAGCAGGAACATTACGGAAGTCGTTAAAAAGAACTGTAATCTCACCTTTTTTGCTTAGGTATTTAATACGTAAAGCTTCGATCTCTTCTGCTTTTGTTACAGATAACTGCTCGATTTCTTTTAAAAGTGCGTCTATTTTTTGTTGCATAGTTTCTGTCGTTTCTTCAATTGAAATGCAAACCTACACAATAATTTTCAAACTTAAAACGGGAGGGGTTAAAAAGTTAGCACTATTTGACGCGGCGAACAACATCCTGCAACACAAATTAGGGAGTGATAAGATTTTGAGCGAAGGAAAATAGATAAATAAGTAATACTTTTGCATCCGTTTGCGTTTAAAAAAATCATTCAATTTAAATTTATGAGTTTACTTACACCCAAAGAAATTGTTGGATATGCCAGTAAAGCGGCGATGGATAAAGGAAATTACGGTTTTAAGAAAACAATGGTAATGAGCTTCCTTGCTGGTGTATATATATCAATGGGCGGACTTTTAGCAGTGTTGATAGGTTATGGTTTTCCTGAGATATCACAGGGAAATCCCGGTTTACAAAAGTTTTTGATGGGGGCTTTTTTCCCTATCGGACTTATTTTGGTTGTCTTAGCCGGTGCTGAATTATTTACAGGGAATACAGCTTATTTTATTCCGAATGTGATGAGCGGCAGACAGCCTTGGAGTGCAGCTTTTAAAAACTGGACTTTAGT
>JBOFKE010000020.1:0-4741 GCA_051657185.1 Bacteroidales bacterium
AGCTGGTCTGCCGTAATAGGTGGTATCCTGGCTGTTATAATCCTTTGGTTTTTTCTCAAGAATCTACGTTTGGTTATAATTATTGCTTTATCCATACCGTTGTCTATTCTGACAGCATTTAATATTTTCTATGCTTTAGGTGTATCTATTAATAGCTTTTCTTTGGTTGGAATGGCTTTAGCAATAGGCATGCTTCTCGATAATAGTATTGTAGTGCTGGAAAATATTTACAGATTGTCGGCTTTGGGGTATACTGCAGAGAAAGCAGTTACACAAGGAACAAGAGAAGTCTGGAAGTCTATTTTCGCATCAACGCTTACTACAATTACGGTGTTTCTTCCATTTGTTTTTTCGGATAATTACCTGATTCAGATGTTGGGATATCAGATAGGTGTTTCTATTATTTCTACTTTAGCGATTTCTTTATTGGTAGCTTTGTTGTTTGTACCCATGACAACCTACCTTATGCTAAAGGCTAATAAAGGGAATAGTTCGTTCTATGAAAAAATATCTGTAACTCAGCGACCAACTCAAATTTATTTGGTCTTGCTGAAAACTTGCATGCGTAATCCTTTTACAACGACTATTGGTGCTTTGGTATTATTAATCATTGTGATAGCAGTGAATCTTACCTTAACATTTAATCCGGCAAAGACTGTAAAATCTAATTCGATAGGTGTTGATCTTACAACGCGTTTGGGTAGCTCTTTGGAAGAGACGAATACAATTATTCGTATGTATGAAGACCGATTGATGGAAATTCCGGAGGCAAAAGATATTGTTTCGAATATATCTGAAAATAAAGCAAGTATAACTGTAATATTAAAAGATAATTTTGAGAAAATAGGAAAGCGAAAAATATCTGCTGTGAGAGATGAGGTGCTTCAGAAAATACCGACAGGTCGGGTTTCTTCGATAAGTATCAGAGAAGCTCATTCCGGAAATCAATCGAATGGAGCAATGAACGGAATGTCTCAGATGATGCGTATGCTGGGAGCCGGAGGAGGTTCAAAAGGTATTCTGATTAAAGGAAATAATTATGATATGCTCCAAATTGTTGCAGATGATTTGCTTTATCAGGTTAAGAATATTGACTTTATTAGTTGGAGCTCATTGTCAAATCAGGGAAAACAACCAGAGTTGCATCTTCTTTTTGATGCTATACTTTTAGATTCTTATGGTATAAGTAAGGCAAATGTCGGAAATGGGCTTATGTCGATGAATCGTAATTTTTCAAGCGGAACTTCTATAAAGATAGATGATAAAGATTATGATATTATTATCAGAGAAAACATAGATAGGGGTATTGAAGCTAAAGAACTCAAAGAAAAAACGATAGATGAGCTTAAACAAATACAGGTTGTCGGTGCTTCGGGTGTAACAAAAGAGATTGATGAATTGGCTACAGTGTTTAAATCTCAGGGAGTTTCTAACATAACCCGAAAGAATAAAGAAAAAGAGATTGGCTTATATTATGGATATAAATATGAGGATAAAGCTTCAGAAGATGTTTTAAATGAATATACTGACAAGATAAAATCTTTAGTAGCTAATTATAACCTGCCGGCAGGTGTTGCATTGGAGATTATTGAGGAAGAGGATGAGTTTGCGGACTTTAAGTTTTTAATTATAGCTGCATTTATATTGATTTTTATGATTCTTGCAGCTGTTTTTGAATCTGTATTTACACCATTCATTCTGATTTTTACAATCCCTCTTGCGGCGATAGGTTCATTAATCGCATTGGCCTTATCTGATAATAGTCTGATGAATGCAAATGCGTTGACCGGATTTCTGATACTTTTGGGAGTTGTGGTGAATAATGGTATTATTCTGATTGACTATTCAAATATATTAAGACATAGAGGAATTTCTCGTAATCGAGCTCTGATTCTGGCTGGTATTTCTCGTATGAGACCTATTCTGATAACATCGGTAACGACGATCGTAGCCATGCTGCCTATTGCACTGGGTGATACAGAATATGCTGGAGTAATTGGTGCTCCTTTTGCAATTACAGTTATTGGGGGATTAGCTTGTTCAGCATTGCTGACATTGATTATGATACCAACCGTTTGTGTAGGATTGGAAAATACATTGCATTGGTATAGAAAGTTGAATAAGTCTATCTACGTCCTGCATGGAATAATCTATCTTTCAGGCATCTTGTATATTTATCTTGAAGTATCGGGATTGTTTTATCAATGTATAGCTTTATTTGGATTAACCTTACTGATTCCTGGTACGACTTATTTTATCCTGAACTCACTTAGAAAAGCAAATGGAAAATTCATAGATTCAGATGATTCAATATTAATTCGTATTGAGAATCTGGTTAAAATTTATGATCGACCATCTTTGTTTATCAGACAATGGAATAGTGGAATACATTTGCGTAAACGGTTAGGTCTTCAAAATGAATATCACTCTAAATGGGATTTCATCCGAGGTAGTTGGCAGTATGCGATAGCCTCTTTTGTCTTTTATCTGAATTATTTCTTTTTGGAAAAGACATTCTGGATATTATTATTCTCGGCATTACTCTATATTATGATTATGCATTTTCTTAATCAGATTCATAATTATAGATGTTCGAAAGAACTAAATAATAAATGGTTTGATCGATTTAAATGTGTTTTTAAGTGGGGGTTACCTTTCGTTTTTTGTGTCGTGATGAATAAAAAAACAGAATCAATAGGAATAACTGTTTTTATACTTATAGTTTGGTACTTTATCCTGAATGTGGTTAAGACTTCTCATTATTTATATGTGGATAATATTAACATTGAAAGATTAACAGGACGCTTTAAATCAATTCGTAGAGTTTACTATAAAGTTGTGAAAAGCATTCCTGTTCTAGGAAAAAAACATAAGCCATTTAAAGCTTTACGTGGAGTATCTTTTGAAATTACAACGGGAATGTTTGGATTACTTGGGCCTAATGGAGCAGGAAAATCGACCTTTATGCGTATTATTTGCGGAATATTAGAGCAAAGTTATGGAACAATTTATATTAACAACTTTAATACCAAAGAGTATAGGGAAGAGCTCCAGGGATTAATAGGCTTTTTACCCCAAGAGTTTGGGATGTATGAAAATATGTCTGCTTATGATTTTCTAAACTATGAAGCCATATTGAAAGGTATAATTGATTCTAATATGAGGACAGAACGTTTAGATTATGTTTTAAAAGCTGTTCATATGTATGATAACCGAAATAAAAAGATCGGATCTTTCTCGGGAGGTATGAAACAACGGATCGGAATTGCTTTGATTCTATTGAATCTACCTAGAATATTAGTTGTAGATGAGCCAACAGCAGGTTTGGACCCGCGCGAACGCATTCGATTCAGAAATCTTTTGGTCGAACTGAGTCGTGACCGAATTGTGATTTTCTCAACACATATCATTGAGGATATCTCGAGTTCATGTAATCAGGTTGCTATTATTAATAAAGGAGAGTTAGGTTATTTTGGAAATCCGAAAGATATGGTTCATTTTGCAACAAATAAAGTATGGCTGTTTAATATCTCAACAGAGGATTTTGAGTCAAAACTGGATGTGAGTTGTGTTGTCCATCATATTCAGGAGGATGATTTAATAAAAGTTCGTTATATTGCTGTGGAATCACCTTATGAAGGAGCTGTGAGAATAGAACCTAATTTAGAAGATGCTTACTTATGTATGCTTAAGAATATTTGAATATGAAAATACGAAATATAGTTTCAATCTTGAGGCCATTGGTGAAATGTAATACTGAAATTATTTTTGCTAATAAATTCATTTGGTTCTTGCTAACAGCCTTGCTTGTTTTTTTAGGCACAATGCTAATCTCTGCATGGGATGTAACAAAATTAGAACCGGCTTTACTTTATAGACTATTGTTATTTCCGGGTATCCTGTTGATATTTTATCCAACAACCTTTAGCATACAAAATGATGAAGATGCTAAGATGATGGAGATTATCTTTGGTATCCCAAACTATCGTTTTAAAGTTTGGTTGGTCAGATTGATTTTTGTGTACATATTAGTTTGTTTATTATTGTTGATGTTTACATTAATCGGATCAATATTACTTTATAAAGTAAATATATTTCAGATGTCTTTTAGTGTATTCTTACCTATTTTGTTTTTAGGAAATCTGGCATTCATGTTTTCAACTATGGTCAGAAGCGGAAGTGGAACAGCGGTAATAATGATTTTGATAGGATTAATGTTTTTCGTTTTGAGTAATATGGATATTATTAATAATAATATGTGGGATATTTTTCTGAATCCATATAAAGAGCCTAATGGCATGAATCCGGTAATATGGAATTCGGTAATAATGAAAAATCGACTTATGTTATCAATAGGTAGCATTATCTTCGTTTTGATAGCAATGTTGAATTTACAGCGTAGAGAGCGTTTTGTTTAACTCTGTTGAGGGTCGCTTAGAAACTACTTTAAGTTTTAAAATACGATTGTTCATATAACGGCAAGTGGTTAAATAATGTAAACTAAATATTTGCAATTCCGTTGATTTTCAATAATGTATATGTTTTATGCTCGAGTTGAATGGAAAAAGTTTTCCGAAAAACTTGCGTGAATGAATAATTGGTCCTACTTTTGCAACCGCAATCGAGAAACAAAACGACGAGCGAGTCGGGGAGTTGGTTGCGAATCTTTTAATAAGAAAGATGACTTAAACAAGCTTTATATATAAACAAAAGTAGTACAAGCACAATAGGAATATTGAAC
>JBOFKE010000021.1:0-3464 GCA_051657185.1 Bacteroidales bacterium
GTGAAGCTCGTCCAACATCGCATCTGCTTTACAGGCATCGACTCCCATAAGCAAACCTCCGGATGTTTGGGGGTCACTTGCTGCCATCTTATATTCGGTTTTCAGTGTATTGCTAAAAGCTATATTTCCATTAACAAAATCCAGATTACGAAATGCTCCGCCCGGAATACAACCATCTTCCAGTAGCTCATAAACATCAGGAAGCAGAGGGATGCATTTACTCTCTATCTGTATAGAAACTTTAGATGCTTCTGCCATTTTAAGTGCATGTCCCAGCAATCCGAATCCCGTAACATCCGTTGCACCCTTCACTCCGTACTTCTGCATCAAACGGGCTCCTTCTTTGTTTAGCTGAGCCATTTGTTCGAGTGCAGCCTCATAGCTTTCTTGTCTGGCTATTCCCATACGTTGTGCGGCAATCAGTACACCTGTCCCGATTGGCTTCGTAAGTATCAGTTTTTGATCGGGCTTTAAACCTGCATTCGTAATCAGTTTATCCGGGTGTACCGTACCTACTACCGCCAATCCGTACTTGGGCGGATAATCATCGATGGTATGCCCTCCCATCGTAAAGGTCGAAGCCTCATTGATTTTATCCTGTCCGCCTCTTAATATTTCTTTTAATACTTCCAGAGGAATATCTTTTGATGGAAACATCGTCAGATTCAATGACAACAAAGGTGTCCCGCCCATTGCATAAACATCGCTCAGTGAGTTAGCCGCTGCAATAGCACCGAACAGATAAGGCTCACTGCATACCGGTGGGAAGAAATCTGTCGTCACAATCAAAGCTGTATCCTCATTTATCTGAAACACTCCGGCATCATCGTGTGTTTCTATATCCACAAGTATGCGATTATCCTTTATTAAAGGAATATCCTGAAGCAGTTCTCCTAACTCTTTCGGAGATAATTTTGCCGAACAACCTCCGTATTCAACTGTAGAAAGTAAATCAAATTTATGCTTCATAAATATCAAAATTGAATTTATGTTCTTTTATTACATCCAGTACAATCGCTTTATTCATAGCTGTAACTTTCAAAGCCATCCCACATTCCGAAGAGATATGAGAAGGTACAGATGTTATTTCAACCTCTAACCCGGCTTCACGACAAAGTTTCTCAGCTTTCAAAACCGTCCGCGAGTTGGGTAGTATAATTAAATACTTCATTTGCTTGTTTTAAATGTTCTTTATCTAATGCTTCGATACATTCTGCCAAATAAATCAATTCCTTATTTGTATGATAAGGCGAAAGACTAACCCGAACTGTTCCATTCGGGTAGGTTCCTAATGTTTTATGTGCTAATGGTGCACAATGCATTCCTGAGCGAACCTGAATATCATACTCCTTGTAAAGCAATTCAGACAGTTCCGATGGTGTATATTCTGCATGGGTAAAAGAAAAAACTGAAGATTGAGAGTCGGGTGCAGAATCCGAGTATAAAGTAATCTTGGGATTCGATTCTAATCGTTCTATCAACTCCCGAAAAGCTTTGCGTGTGTACTTCTTTCTAGGAAGATTGGGTACAACATGTCCTAAAGCTATTACACCGATCATATTGGGTGTCCCGACTTCAAATTTCTCAGGATACGTATTTGGCATCAGGTAGCTGTGTGAATTTGATCCTGTACCGCCATACATAAAATGAGTATGCTTATCCGGATTGCGGACAAAGAATCCTCCGGTTCCTGTCGGACCCATCAATGCTTTATGTCCGGTGAAGATAGCTGCATCAACATTCCATTTATCCAGCTTACATTTAACAGCACCTAATGATTGGGTACAATCGAGCCACAATTCAATATCCGTATCGCACCATTCCCCTAGTTCTGCAACCGGTTGTATCAATCCGCTGACATTAGAGATATGATTAACTATTATCAGATCAAAATCTGATTTATCCATCTTCTTCAATGCTTCAAGATGAATCTTTCCGCCTTGCTCATGAGGCAGAACCTGTATTTTAAATCCGATCCGATTTGACATTTCATACAATGGACGCATAATCGCATTATGCTCCAACGGCGACACCCATACTTTCGTATCCTTCGTGAAAGGATAAGTCTGGATCAACGTATTGGAAGCCATCGTCGCATTCATCGTAAAAAAGACCTTTTCGTCTTCCTCTACATCCATTAAAATAGCTAACTGAGTGCGGGCTATTTCATACATTGTCGTACTTAATTGTACCTTATTATATGAGCTTCGACCGTAAGTTCCACCAAAATATGATGTATATTGCATCATTGCCTCTACCAGCTTCTTCGGTTTCGGAAAGCTTGTACTGGCATTATCAAAGTATGTATTCCTTGTTATCATTGTCAGATTATGGATAGATTAATTTTGATGAGTTCACACTACACTCTATGATTTTATACATATTACTGATTGTACCTACCCCTATTTGTTGTTTCAAATCATAGAAATCAACACATGTCCCGCAGCAGATTACGTTTACTCCTTTATTTTCCATTTCAATCAGTGCATTACAACTGTCCGTACCATTCACAGCTAATTTCACACCACTGTTATACAGAATTATATATTGTGGCAGCACTTCATTCTCTTTTAATGTATTAAGAAATGCGCGTAAAAGCAATGTTCCCAACTCAGGATCGCCCTCACCCATCGTAGTCGATTTGAGTATTACACTATAACTTTGAGTAATTCCTTTATCGTCAATCGTACATGTCTCAGGTTTATTTGATTGATCCATCACCTCATCTTCGACTGTCAGACGGATATACTGACACTTTTCCTCCAGGATAACATCACAGTTAATACCTAGCTCTCTTAAATAAGATGCAACATTACTGCATGCCGTATCATTATCAAGGATTATTTCAAAACGATCACCTGTCTGCGCTTCTTTCAGCGCTTTTTTAGTCTGAATCAGTGGAGCAGGACATAGCAGCCCTCTTGTATCGATTGTTTTCATTGATATATTTCTTTTGCTAATTGTTTCAATTCTTTTGCCGTTTGATTCGGGCAATCCGTTTCGGCAGAATGCGTGTACGTTATACTCCGGTTCTTTTCGATTGCATTATTATAAGACTTATCATAATAATCCAACCCTAAAGATGCTGCTTCTTCAATCTTATTATCCCGGATAAATTCAATTGCAGCCTTCACATGCTGACCTCCCATGCGACGCTCTATTTTCCTGAAAGACTCTATTAAAGATTCTGCATCAAAACGCCCGTATTCTTCCACTATCCGTTTCAAACGAACCGCTTTCGGTATAGATAAATAGATAAATGGAGAGATTTGCATCTGATCATACAGCTCTTTAGGTATATATACCCTGCCGACTGAATGACTTTCCCCTTCACACCACACAGGCTTTTCGGGATCAAATGTACGAAACTTCTCATGAATAAGATTTGTAAAATGTTCCGTTGAAGGTTGATCAGGCTGTCCCAGCGCACCAAAAGCCGATCCTTTATGATTAGCCAGAGATTC
>JBOFKE010000022.1:0-5280 GCA_051657185.1 Bacteroidales bacterium
CTGAATGAGTTTCGGATCTTCGTTTATCCGCGTCCGGGTCAGCAAATTGAGACCTGCCCGGCGAATGTACAAATCTTCCAGGCACCTTTGCTTGAGATTTCATCAACGATGCTTCGGGCTTCTTTGCGTCAGAAACAGAATCTATACTATTTCTACCCCAAAGGTGTTTATGAGTTTATTCTTGAAAATAAACTTTATACAGCGGATTGACTGCGGAATATCTTATGATCATTACATGTTTAGGAATGAAATGAATTCCTAAACATGTAAAGGTTTCTACGTTTCTTTCCAGACATAGTGTATCTTAAAAAGCCGGATAGACTATAATCTTATAAATACATTTTACTTATTAAGATGCTGTATCAATGCTTGTACGGCGCGGGCACGATGACTGATCTTATTTTTCTCGCATAGCGCCATTTCAGCAAAAGATATTTCATAGCCATTAGGTCTGAATATCGGATCATACCCGAAGCCTTCATCTCCGCGTTTCGAAATCAGAATTTCACCTTTTACGATTCCTTCAAAGTAAAATACATCCGAGTTTGTGATCAAAGCGATGACAGTACGGAATTGTGCACTTCGATCGGATTTATCTTTGAGTTGAGATAATAGTTTATCCATATTAGCTTCGGAGCTTTTATCTTCTCCGGCATATCTGGCAGAATATACACCAGGTTCATTGTTCAAAGATTTGACTTCCAATCCGGTATCATCAGCAAAGCAATCTAAACCGAATTTGTCTTTTACATATTTAGCTTTGAGTAAAGCATTCCCTTCTAAAGTGTCTGCAGTTTCGGGTATTTCCTCAGTGCAGCCTATATCTTCGAGACAAAGAAGCTCATAGTCGGGTAGCATTGCTTGTACTTCTTTGAGCTTGTTGCGATTATTTGTTGCAAAAACCAGTTTCTTTTTCATGACTATCCTTTAATTTTATCAAATCCCTGCCCATATACACCGACAACGTTACTTTGCGATATAAAAGCATTGGAATCAATTTGTTTAACGATACGGAAGATTGTCATAGCTTCTGTTCTACGAGCCATTACGACAACAACTTTCACCGGTTGCTGTGAGTACCATCCCGTTCCATCTAATATAGTGACACCACGATTAACCTCTTTATTTATAGACTCTGCAATCTGCTCATAATCTTTCGAAAAGATTAAAAACTGAACAGATTGTCTGACACCATTGATTAATAAATCAATCGTATAAGACATAATTACCATCGTAACAAACCCATAAACAAGTTTGTCCACGCTGTGAGATACAAAATAAGAACAGGAAATGATGAAAATGTCACAATATAAAATCATTCGTCCGAAAGCAACATTCCGATATTTATTGACAATAGCAGCAATAATATCAGTGCCTCCTGTGCTGCCATTTGATGTGAAAACCAAGCCAACGCCAGCTCCACACATCATTGCGCCGATAACGATTGATAAGAAGGTTTCTCCTTTTAATAAAGGTTCAGTAATAACACTTCCCAGGAATTTGAAAAGGAGTGTAAGTATAACTACACCAAAAATAGTGCGGACACTAAACTTGAAACCGAGAATTTTAATTGATACAAGTAACAATATCCCATTAATAGTACCGAAGGATACGTCAATCGGAATTTTTGTCGCATAATAAATTAATGCGGCAACCCCTCCTAATCCTCCTGTTGTGATTTCATTCGGGACTAAAAACCCGGTGAAGCCAACAGCATACAGAACTAACCCGATAAAAATAAAAGTGTAATCCTTAATAGGATACCAAAGCTTGTTGAGACGATCTTTCATTGCTCTTCGTGCGAAAAATTCAGTAAATTGAAAATTGAAATAATATTAAACAATCAAACTTGTTGCAAAATTTTGGCAAACTTACGTATTTTATTTGAATTTAAATATCATTGATCGTATTGAAAATTAGACATCAATCTATATTTATGAACCGAATCATAGCGATCAATTGTTATTAGACATTATGGTTATTTTATTTTTTGCTGATAAATAATACGAAATTAAGGCGTAAATATTTCTTTATTAGTAATTAATTATCTGATAACAATATTATTTTTGTCAAACAAGATAGAAACAACTATATGAAAAAGTTTATTCAAAGCTTCTTACGTATTCAATTCGGCTTACTGCTTCTGTTATTGTTTATCGGATGTGAGGATCAATTTAATCCGCGATCAAAAAAAGATAATTTTGAAGTTCTGTGGACAACAATTAATGAGCGATATTGCTTTTTTGAGTACAAAGACATTGATTGGTATGAGGTAAAAAAGAAATATGCTCCGCTTGTTGATACATGCAAGACTTCCGAGCAATTGTTTTATGTGTTCGGAGATATGCTTGGTGAGCTAAAAGATGGTCACGTCAATCTGTACTCTTCCTTTGATGTTGCACGTTATTGGAAATGGTTTGAGGATTATCCGCGAAATTTTTATGCGAACATCCAGGAAAGATATTTGGGTACGGATTATAAAATCGCAGGAGGTCTGAAATATAAAATGTTACCCGACAGTGTCGGATATATCTATTATGGAAGTTTTTCGTCGCCGGTTTCTAATTCGAATCTGATGGCTGCTTTTGAACAGTTTAAGCATTGTAAAGGGATAATTTTTGATATCCGGGATAATGGCGGAGGAAATTTGTCAGTAGCAGATTTGATTGCTGGCAGATTCGCTGATCAGCAACGCACAATTGGTTATATTAAGCATAAGAAAGGTCCGGGATATAATGATTTTTCTTCACCTAAAGCAATTACTTTATCTCCTTCACAAGGATATAGATGGGATAAAAAAGTTGTTTTATTGACCAATCGTCATTGTTTCAGTGCAGCAAACTATTTTGTAATGGTAATGCGACAGTTTCCTCAGGTTACAGTAATGGGTGATAAAACAGGCGGAGGAAGCGGTTTACCACTCTCTTCAGAGTTACCGATTGGATGGTCTTTACGATTTTCAGCTTCTCCTATATTAAATGAAGCGTACGAGGATACAGAATTCGGGATTGATCCCGATATATTTCTGTCATTTACCGATGAAGACTACCAGGATATGATAGATCCTTTTATTGAAAATGCATCACGATTTATTAATTCAAAATAATGTATTTAATACCATGGCAACACATAATGATCTTGGAAAAAATGGAGAACAGAAAGCTATAAATTATCTGATCCGGAAGGGATATGTGATCAGACATCATAATTGGAGAAGCGGGAGATTAGAGCTGGATATTGTCGCACGCAAGGATGATGAATTAGTCGTCTTTGAAGTCAAAACGAGGCGAAATATGGATTATGCTCATCCTTCTGATGCGATAGATGATCGCAAAATCAGAAATATTGTTGCAGCAACGGATTCTTACATCCGATTATTTAAGATACCATTTTCTGTCCGATTTGATATTATATCTATAATAGATAATGGAGTACAAACCGAAATAGAACATATTGAGGATGCTTTTTATCCGCCAAGATGGAAGTAAGAACCGATAATATTTTAGAATTATGCAAACCTACACACGATATATTATTCTTTTAGTATGTATCTTTTGTTGTGAAACATTTATGCTTGCGCAAGTTGAGTCGAGACCAGTTGTCTCGTCCACTTCTTTGGGTGCGGGATCATCTTATATCTATGATACCTATTTATCACCGCTGGTATATAAAGGATATAATGTACAATTAAATCATGAGCGGATTGTGGGAATAGGGCGCTGGAATCCCGATTTATATTTTCAGCAACAATTGAAACTGAATTTTTCAAATGGAAATAACTTAGCTCATAATAATAATACGATGGCAGGTATTATTAGTTACGATGGCGGAGTTATTTATAAACTGAATAAAACAGGGAAGGTTAATTTCTTTGCAGGAGGGAGTGGAAGTGCCGAATTGGGATTCATATACAATTCACGTAATGGAAATAATCCTGCTACTGCGAAGGCTATGATTAATCTGAACGCAAACGTAATGGCAACATATACATTGCATATCGGGACGTATCCGGTGTTTATGCGGGCTCAGGCATCAACGCCGTTTATGGGTGTTTTCTTCTCACCTCAGTTTGGACAATCCTATTATGAAATATTTGGCTTAGGCAATTCTAAAGGTGTTGTCAAGTTTGGATCATTTCATAATCAACAAGCTGTAAACTCGTTGGTAACAATGGATTTTCCTGTTGGGAAAGTTGCCATACGGCTTGGCTATTATCTGAATTTCTATAAAACAGAGGCTAACTATATAACGACTAAAATGATAACCAATAATTTTATGTTAGGTATAACGAAGGAGTTTCGATTAATACCGCCTAAAGCATCATCAAAAAGTGGAATCTATAATTAAGAATAAAAAGATAGAGATTTTTATAGAAAACCTCAGAAAGCTTACACCGCTATCTGATGTAGCAGTTGAGCTTTTCTTATCTAAAACAGAATATGAATTTAGAAGAAAAGGAGAGATACTGATTCGTGCAGAGCGATATGAGCATCATTCGTATTTCATTCTTGAAGGATATGCACGAGGTTTTTTCTTTCAGGATCATAAAGATATAACCTTTTGGTTTGCTCATTCGGGAATGACTCTTTTATCGATGAACAGTTATTATAACAGGACGGCCGGTTATGAAAATATAGAACTCCTTATTGATTGTTGCTTATTGAAGATAAGTAATTCTGATTTATTGAACTTGTATCATACGAATGTCGAATTAGCTAATTTAGGCAGACGTTTGTCAGATACATTTATTCTGTATCTGGAGAAATCGATGATGGAGCGTAATTTTATGTCTGCATCAGAGCGTTATAACGCTCTGATAGACCGAAACCCCGAAATATTGCAAGTTGCACCACTTAAACATATAGCCTCTTATTTAGGGATATCACAAGTGTCATTAAGCAGGATAAGGGCAGGTATTCAGTAATTCGGGTATGATTTTTACATATGTAAAATATAAATACACGAATTGTCCCGAAATTTGCATCAGAAAAAATATAAAATCATAATGATGCTATCTAATCAATTAAAAGGTTATTTGTGTGGGATTATTTCATCTTCGACATTTGGACTAATTCCTCTTTTTGCGATGCCGGCATTAAATGCCGGTATAGGTTTGAATTCAATCATGCTATATCGTTTCGGTATATCTGCATTCTGTTTAGGTGCTTACCTGCTCATCCGAAAAAAGGATTTACGAATTAATTTGAAGGAGTTCGCTATTTTATTTATGCTCGGGGCTTTCTATGCTCTGACAGCATTATTTCTGACAGCATCATATCT
>JBOFKE010000023.1:0-2296 GCA_051657185.1 Bacteroidales bacterium
TTCAAAGCCGAACACTTCGCCAATATTCATTCAATACGGCAGCCCACTTGTTCGGCAGTCTTGGAGAAGTGAATCAGAAAGATCTTCAGGAAGATCCTTATTACGTTTCAGGCGATTATTCGGGACGCTCAGGAATAGAACGATTCTACGAAAATCAGTTACGAGGCGAAAAAGGTGTCGAAATCCTTCTGCGTGACGCACACGGACGCATCAAAGGGCGATACGAAAACGGACAGCACGATATCCCCCCTGTATCAGGCAAAGACCTGACTCTTTCGATTGATGTTGAACTTCAGCGTTACGGAGAGATGCTAATGCAAAACAAACTCGGAAGTATCGTTGCGATCGAGCCTTCTACCGGAGAGGTACTGGCAATGATCTCAGCACCCTCTTTTGATCCTTCTATCATGGTCGGACGACAACGTGGAGCGAATCTGGTCGAACTTCAGAACAATGATGACCGCCCCTTATTCGACAGACCATTAATGGCAGCTTATCCTCCGGGATCAACTTTTAAGACCGCACAAGGATTAGCTTTCTTACAGGAAGGAATTATTACGCCATCGACAACATACCCTTGTCACGGAGGTTATTACTATGGCAGTAAAAAACTTGGATGCCATGCACATGCTTCACCTTTGGGTTTAGCTGCATCCATTCAAAACTCCTGCAATGCCTATTATTGTTTCGGTCTGAAAGCAATGCTTGAAAACCGAAACAACCATCCGACCATACAGGATGGGATGGATAAATGGCGTGATTACATGGTATCAATGGGCTTTGGTTATAAACTTGGTATTGACTTACCTAGTGAATACAGAGGGCTTATACCGAACAGTGGCTTTTATGACAAGAGATATGGCAAAAGAGGTTGGAGAGCCAATACGATTATTTCTATCTCAATCGGCCAGGGAGAAGTTTTAGCGACTCCTCTTCAGATTTGCAATCTGGCTGCAACCATCGCGAACAGAGGTTTTTTCTATACTCCGCACGTTGTCAAAAAGATCGGAGAAGAAGCCCCGGATTCAACCTATACAGACAGACGATATACAATGGTCGATTCTAAACACTATGATCCGATTGTCGAAGGTATGTACTTAGCCGTAAACAGTGATTATGGCGGAACTGCACGAATAGGACGTATGCGCGAAATCGAATTATGCGGTAAAACGGGGACAGCTCAGAATCCACACGGCAAGGATCACTCTATCTTTATGGGATTCGCTCCAAAAGACAATCCTAAGATAGCTATTGCCGTTTATATTGAAAATGCCGGATTTGGGGCAACCTATGCTGTACCGATCGCCAGTCTGATGGTAGAAAAATATTTAAATGATTCCATCTCGAACGAAAGAAAATGGATGGAAGAAAATATGCTAAAAACTAAGATTACAAAAAGTGGCATCACGACGAATTAACATATGGCAATCCGTTGACTGGATTACAATCCTGCTCTATCTGCTCATGATTTTTTGCGGATGGATTTCAATCTATGCAGCTAGTTACGACTTTGATAACGCAAGTATCTTTGATTTTGCGGAAAGATCGGGTAAACAGTTGATGTGGATTGGAATTTCTGTTATGGCAGGACTTTTCATCATGATTATCGACAGTTCATTTTATGAGAAATTTGCCTATTTCATTTACGGGGGAATTATACTCTTATTAATTG
This sequence comes from Bacteroidales bacterium, assembly GCA_051657185.1. Classification (GTDB taxonomy): domain Bacteria; phylum Bacteroidota; class Bacteroidia; order Bacteroidales; family UBA7332; genus UBA7332. The sequence continues at coordinate 1,673 of JBOFKE010000023.1, forward strand.
TCACCATCTTTATTGCTCCCGATGTCAAAGGCTCCCGCTCCTGGATTGTAATGGGACCAATCAGTTTGCAGCCTGCCGAGTTTGCAAAATTTGCAACCTCGCTTGCTGTCGCCAAATTAATGAGCAGTTATCAATTTAATTTTTATAAGCCTCGTAATTATCTTCAGGTAATTGCCTTGATCGGACTTCCATTTGTCCTGATCCTTGCACAAAAAGAAACCGGCTCGGCACTAGTCTTTAGTGCACTTATGATCATGCTTTTCCGCGAAGGAATGAGCCCGCTCATCCTGATTTCCGGAATTTGCAGCATCATTGTGTTCGTTTTCACTCTAAAATTCAACGAAGTCATTATCGGGGTCACACCTTTAGCCGAGACACTCGTCTTTTCACTAATTGTATTACTGGAAGCAATCCTCCTGTTCTGGTATAAAAAAGATGAACTATCAGCTAAATATGTCTTAGGAGGTTTGATTATTTTGCTTGCTATACCTTACCTGATAAGTACATTCTTCACACCTGTGAATTTTATGTGGTTTGCATTGGCAGCATTGATATTATCAACATTATATATCGGATTTATTTCTCTGAAAATCAGATCAAGAGAATACCCTTTCATTCTGATTT
>JBOFKE010000024.1:0-2506 GCA_051657185.1 Bacteroidales bacterium
ACCTATAAAGAATCCTGCTACAAATCCTTTCCATTTTGTTCTTCCTTTATCCTCGCAAATGTTCATACACCAAAAAGCAAATACAAATGCTAATCCTAAACTTAAAATTTCCATAGTTGTTGTTGTTTATTTATTTAAATTCAACTTCGTCATAGTGAACAAAGAAGCCACCTAAAAGCATTTCCATCTTTGTGAGATGCTTAGGATATTCTGACACATTCTCGAATATCTTAATATGCGTTCTAAATTGCTCTCTGACCTCTATATAAACATAATCGTTCTTTTTAATGAAATCCAATGTGTTTGAATATTGAATATCATTTGTGCATATAATCCAAATTAGCTTAGGATCTTTTATTATTTTGTTTATTTTCATAATGCCTATAAGAATACAATCGTTCTATTTTATTAATTCGTGATTAGCTAATCCAATTGCTCCTTTAAGCCAAATAGGTACTTTTCCATTAGGACTATATTTGTTTAAAGTCGTTTCAACTATATTTGAAAAATCATTAAATGATATAATATTGTAGCTATTATACTCATCCTCTTTTTCGATGCAATTTATCATAACATCACGGAAAGTTACAACCTTCCGACTTTCTTTCTTGAATAAATCATGCTCCCATGTTAGATTAGACTCCGTTCTTGGTAGAATCAAAGCATGATTATAAATCAAAATCGTTACTATTAAAGATAGATGAAGTTCCATTGCGGTATTGCAAATCACACCGTAATATTTAGATAATTCTTCCTTCAATTTATCTTCAGCTTCTTTCTCGTATCTAAATTCGTTATCGTTATTATCTGTCATTTTGTAATCGTTTTTAATTATTTCTTAACCGTTCCTTTGCCATGACAATATGAGCAATACCCTATTGAATGAAAGATATAATGTTGTTGATCTTCAAGACCTGTTCCACAACAATAAGGGCAATATTCTTCTCCATTTTCTTCCATTTCCTTTTCTTCAGCCATTCTATATTCGTATTCACGTCTATATCTTTGCTCGTCTGCTTCGCTTTGCTCATAAGATTCAGGCATATTGTCGATTTTTATAGCACAGTAAATAGCGTAAATCATAAAACAAAAAAGGGCGAACATCAATATATATATACAGTATAACATTAAATCCATAATTATTCTGTTTTTAGTTTTCTGCCACACATAGGGCAGTAATTGATAAAGAATATGGTATCAATTCCATCTTTGCAATCAACGTTAATACAATCTTCATCCATAATTCTCATAAAGAAATAATCATCTTCATCATAATTTATGTAATCCACATCATCATATTCCCCAGATTTGCTAATACAATATTTGCAAGGCTCTTCAGAATAATCAATCATCCAATCAAATATTATTGGTTCAATATTGAAGAAGTAAGCATTACGATACATGTAAACGCCATCTTTCTCAAATACGTCAATAGTCTTTCCGAATAATCCTTCATATCTTCTTGATAAAACATCTTTCTCATAAACATAATCAAGATATTTATCTCTCTTGCAATTGTCAATAAACCATTTCTTTGGTTTTATTTTTATCTCCTTGAAATCCATTATTGTTTATATTAATCGTTTAATGCCTAAATTTAATCTCTATATAGCGCGTTTTACAGCGTTAAATGTATTGTTGATACATTGTGTTTACTTTGCAGTAAAACGCGCTAATAATTCGGTTATTTTATCCCAACCATCCTTTCAAATGATTCGACTGAAATAGTTTTCTCCCAATCTACACCGCCGTGTTTTTCAAATACTTTTTCCAATACTTCTACGGGAATTTTACCTACCGTTTCATTTGTATCTTTATCTTCTGCATAATCCTTTAGTATCTCATCTAATTCAGAAGGAGATCCGAACTCTACATCTTTCCATGTGTGCCCTAATTCCCTATAACCGTTTTCGGATTCGCAGTAATTCGTGTGATTAATCTGTAATGAAATACTGAATCCGTCTTTTGCGAAAACTCTAGGGCAAATGAAATAACAGTTGTCATAATTTAAGTATTCATCGAAACACTGATGTTTATAATTTTTGGTTATTCTATCCTGAAAAATAACCGTGCATATAAGTCTAAAATACAATGTTAAGTTCATAGTTTTATTTATTAATTCGTTTACTATTCTTTCTAATTCGGTTGCAGATAATTCTGTAAAGTACTTGCCCTACAAAGAAAACAAGTACTCCCGAAGCTATTGCTAAAATAACTCGTTCAATCATTTTCGGCTCTCCTATATTTAATTTCGTTTGCTTCATGCTCAAGTAATTCGAGCGAATAAGCTACTTTTAATTCTTTGAGAAGCCTTCTTTGCTTGCTGATAAGTATCGCAATCTTATCTTTCCTCGACTTGTTTCTGCCTTGACTCATAAACTTGTCAATTGAATCAAGTTCAATCTCACTGTACTTAATTTTCTTTTTTAATACTTCGATTCTTGTCATAGTTTTAGTTTGTTATTTTATTTCTACTGGTTCATCAAACCATGTTAATTCGCGACCT
>JBOFKE010000025.1:0-5533 GCA_051657185.1 Bacteroidales bacterium
GCAAATGTATTGATTTCGGAGCCGGAGTTTATTATTCTGGATGAGCCTACCAATCACCTGGATCTGGATATGACGGAGTGGTTGGAGGAGTATCTGAACCGTTCTCGTATCAGTTTGCTGATGGTTACGCACGACAGATATTTTCTGGATCGCGTATGTAACGAGATCATCGAAATAGACCAGCGTACGGTATTTACCTACAAAGGAAATTACAGTTATTATCTGGAGAAGCGCGAAGAGCGTGTGATGGCTCAGAATTCAGAGCTGGATCGTGCAAATAATTTATTGCGTAAAGAGCTTGAATGGATGCGTCGTCAGCCGCAGGCTCGTGGTACGAAAGCAAAATATCGCGTGGATGCCTTTTATGAATTGGAAAAGAAAGCAGAACAGGAGCGCGATAAGGGTAATGTGAAACTGGATGTAAAGGCTTCTTATATCGGTAATAAGATATTCGAAATTGAGCATTTATGTAAGCGTTTCGATAATCTTGTGATCCTGGATGACTTTAATTATATATTTTCTCGCTATGAGAAATTAGGAATCGTCGGAAACAACGGTACGGGTAAATCGACATTCATCAAAATGCTGATGGGTGAGGTTGCTCCGGATTCGGGCAAAATCGATGTGGGAGAAACGGTTCGTTTCGGTTATTACAGTCAGGACGGTTTGGAATTTGACGAACAAATGAAGGTGATTGATGTGGTTCGTGAAATTGCCGAAGTGATTGAAATGGGAGACGGTTCAAAACTGACAGCTTCTCAGTTTCTGCAACACTTCCTGTTTCCACCCGAAACTCAGCATAGCTATGTGTATAAACTGAGTGGGGGAGAGAGACGTCGTTTGTATCTGTGTACCGTATTGATGCGCAATCCGAACTTCCTTGTACTGGATGAGCCTACGAATGATCTGGACATCGTTACGTTGAACGTACTGGAAGATTATCTGGCATCGTTTAAGGGCTGTGTGATCGTTGTATCGCACGACCGTTATTTTATGGATAAGGTAGTTGATCATGTGTTGGTGTTCGAAGGAAACGGCAAACTAAAAGATTTCCCGGGTCACTATTCGCATTACCGTGCATGGAAAGAAATGCAGGAGGAAGAAGCAGCTCAGCAGAAGAAAGAGACTCCGGCTGCTGCACCGAAAGCGGTGAAGCAAGATCGCTCGAATGAGCCAAAAAAGAAATTGTCGTTTAACGAGAAGCGCGAATTTGAACAATTGGAGGTCGACCTTCCAAAGCTTGAGCAAGAGAAAGCGGATATCGAAACAGAGATGAGTACAGGAACTTTGTCGGCAGATGAATTGTTATCAAAATCAAATCGTATTTCGGAGCTTATCGATGAAATAGACGAGAAAACAATGCGTTGGTTAGAGTTGAGTGAGTATATGTAATGTATTATTCGCATAATAATTAATAATACGGTTTCGTGTTTTAGGTAAAATTTAATAGATTTGTATCGATAAAAACATAAAATCAAAATATAGGGATTAGAAAACGATGCCTGAGATTTCAAAACGCGGGGTTATAATGCCCGCATCACCCATTCGTAAACTTGTGCCTTTAGCAAATAAAGCGAAAGAAAGAGGGACGAAAGTTTACCATTTAAATATCGGTCAACCGGATTTGCGTACACCTGAAGTAGGGTTGGAAGCTGTTCGCCATATTGACCGTAAAATCTTAGAATACAGTCCCAGTGAAGGTATTTTAAGCTTACGCAAAAAGCTGGTAAATTACTATGCTAAGTATAATATTGAAACTTCAATAGATGATATTATTATCACTACAGGAGGTTCGGAAGCCGTATTGTTTTCATTTATGGCCTGTCTGGATCCGGGTGATGAGATTATCGTACCAGAACCTGCTTATGCCAATTATATGGCATTTGCTATATCAGCCGGGGCAATCATTAAAACAATACCTTCAACGATTGAGGAGGGCTTTGCGCTTCCTTCTGTAGAAAAGTTTGAAGCATTGATTACGGAACGTACAAAAGGAATTCTGATTTGTAATCCGAATAATCCTACAGGATATCTATATACACAGAAAGAGATGAATCAGATCAGAGACATGGTTAAGAAATACAATCTTTTCCTTTTCTCAGACGAAGTTTATCGTGAATTCTGTTATACAGGAGCTCCTTATATCTCTGCTTTTCATTTAGAAGGAATTGAGAAAAACGTGATTTTGATTGATTCGATGTCTAAGCGTTACAGCGAATGCGGTATTCGTGTAGGGGCTCTGATAACGAAAAACAAAGATGTACAGGCTGCTGTTATGAAGTTCTGTCAGGCTCGTCTGAGTCCGCCTTTATTAGGCCAGATTTGTGCGGAAGCTTCGATTGATGCGCCGGATGAGTATTTACTCGAAACATACAACGAGTATGTAGAACGTCGTAAGTTCCTGATTGACGGTATTAACCGCATTCCGGGATGTTATTCGCCGATACCGATGGGTGCTTTCTATACGGTAGCCAAATTGCCGGTAGATGATGCCGATAAATTCTGTGCATGGTGTCTGGAAGAGTTCTCTTATGAAGGACAAACCATCTTTATGGCTCCTGCTTCAGGCTTCTATATGACTCCCGGATTGGGTAAAAATCAGGTTCGTATTGCTTATGTTCTTAAGAAAGAAGATTTGGCAAATGCACTGATTGTACTTCGCAAGGCTTTGGAAGCATATCCGGGTCGCGTGGCAGATACGTGTGAAGATTAATCTTATTGCTAACACACAACAATCAAACCATGAATATTGAGCTATTTATAGCAAAAAAAATATATTCGAACGAGCAGGGAGAGAAACGTGTTTCTCTTCCTGCTATTCGTATAGCTATGGCAGGTATTGCTTTAGGTCTGACAGTGATGATTCTGGCTGTAGCCATTGTATTGGGCTTTAAACAGGAGATTCGCAATAAAGTAATCGGGTTTGGCTCGCATATTCAGATTGCGAATCTGGACAATAACTCTTCGTTTGAGTCCGAACCTATTTTGCTGACCGATACACTTTATCAGATTTTGAATCAGAACAGCAATATCCGGCATATTGAGTCCTACATCACCAAGCCGGGGATTATGAAGACGGATACCGAATTTCAAGGAGTCGTTTTCAAGGGTACCAGTGATGCCTATGACTGGAATTTTATCCGTGACCATTTGGTAGAGGGTGAGATTCCTGATTTCTATCCTGACAGTCTGGGAGGAGCTTTGAGCAACGCGAATGAGGTCTTGATTTCACAATATATTTCGGATTTGATGAATCTGAATGCAGGTGATGATTTTCTTTCTTACTTTGTTGGTGAGACCGTGAAATTGAGAAAATTTAAAATCAAGGGAATCTATAAGACGAATTTTGTTGACTTCGATAAAATATTTGTCTTTACCAATAATCCGACACTCCGAAAACTTAATGACTGGTCAGATGATCAGGTAAGCGGTGTAGAGCTTAAAGTAAAAGATTATGCGAAGCTGGATCAAACGACCGAGGATCTCTACTATGAGTTGCAGGATCTTGATTCGGGAGGCAGCGGCTATTATGTGAGATCCATTGTAGATCTTTACCCGCAGATCTTTTCATGGCTTGATTTGCTTGATATCAATGTATGGGTAATCCTCACACTGATGGTTTTGGTTTCGGGTTTTACGATGGTTTCGGGCTTGCTGATAATCATACTGGAGCGCACGAATATGATCGGAATCCTCAAATCAATGGGTGCTGCAAATGTGTCGATCCGGAAGATCTTCCTCTATATCTGTGGATTCCTTATTGTCAGAGGGCTTATGTGGGGCAATCTGATTGCTGTCAGCATCTGTGTACTGCAGTATTATTTTAAGTTTCTGAAGCTAGATCCGGAGATGTATTATCTTTCATCTGTTCCGATAGCCGGCAATCTGTTTTATCTGTTGCTGATCAATGTCGGAACATTGATTGTAACAATGCTTATGCTGCTTGGTCCTTCGATGATTATTTCGCGAATTGTACCTGCGAAATCCATTCGTTTCGAATAGGACCTGGTTATAGATAAAAAAACATCCTGTACTCATAAGTGATTGAGTACAGGATGTTTTTTGTTTATTAATGTCCGAATAACGGAGTCAGATATTTGGCAAGCATATATCCGCCACCCATTAACCAGATAAATAGGATAAATGCCAGCAGAAATGGTTTAGGACCTGCTTTTTTGAATTTATCAAAACTGGTTTCTACTCCTAAAGCAGTCATAGCCATCGTCAGCATGAATGTGTCGAGGTAGTTTAATGCAGCCACTAATTGAACAGGCAGAAGATCCAGTGAGTTGAATCCGATCACTAAAAGGAATCCGAAAGCAAACCATGGAATCGTAATCTTACCTTTCACTGTTTCTCCTCCGGCTGCATCATTTTCATCAGGCACAGGCTTAACCAGAAGACCCAGAATAAGCAGAAAGGGAGCCAGCATAATGACACGAATCATTTTGACGATGATCGATGCCGAAGCAATCTCCTGCGACATCGAGTTGCCTGCACCTACAGCATGAGCTACCTCATGCATGGTTGATCCTGTATAGATGCCCATTTCGGTCGTAGAAAGATCCAGAATCCCCATCTTATAAAGAACAGGATAGATAAACATGGCTATTGTCCCAAAGATCACTACCGTTGCAACGGCAATAGCAGTTTTATAGGGTTTACTTTTCAGAACAGGTTCGGTACCTAATACTGCTGCAGCCCCACAGATAGCGCTACCCGCCGAAGTCAGAATAGTCATATCCCGATCCATTTTCAAAAGCTTTCCTGCAATAAGTCCGATAACCATTGTTCCCGTCACGATCAGCGCATCAATAACGATAGCTGCAAGACCGATATCCATAACACTCTGGAAAGTCAATCGGAACCCATAAAGGATAATAGCCCATCTGAGTACCGATTTGGTGCAAAACTGAATTCCCGGAACCCATGTTGAAGGCAAATGGTGACGCAAACTGTTTGCATAGATCATCCCGATAACGATACCAACAATCAGCGGACTCAGTGAAAGACTTTTAATAAAATCAAGTTCAGCCAGGTAAAAGGCCGAAAAAGAAAATAATATAATAAGCAAAATGCCGTGAAAGGTATGATGCCGGTTGTGTTTGCTGAACATAATCTATATCGTGTTTTATATAGAAAGGTATGAATGAAAAAGCTTATTTTTCTTTCGTTTCTTCATTATCATCTTCTTTTAAACCGTCCTTAAAGCTTTTTACACCTTTACCAATTCCCTTCATCAGTTCAGGTATTTTTCTTCCTCCAAACAGGAGAACGATAGCTAAAACGATCAGGATAATTTCGGTGGTGCCGAGTGATCCGATAAATAAGAGTGTAGTATTCATGTTGTTTCGATTTATAATTTTTAAAATAAGATTCTTCTATCTTCATAACATCAAAAATGAAAATATGTTTAGCAGAAAGTAAAAAACGATAGGATAGGTGAGAGAACAAAAAAAAGGAGCTGATCGGATCAGTTCCGCTCAACTCCTTTTTCAGATTGCATCTATTTGGTTTATTCACCTTCGTCTTT
>JBOFKE010000026.1:0-2583 GCA_051657185.1 Bacteroidales bacterium
TACAACCAAACATCCGCACCATAGTCTGATTCAAAATATGCTCAGCTGTGTGCATAGGTTCATGATAATCTTTTTTTGGTTGTAATTCAGTGTTTTGTTGCATATTTAGCTTTTGTATTTTTTTTGTTTCAGACACTCTAAAGCGAGCAATTCTTATGTATTTATTTCTTAGGTCGTAAAATTATGTTTTAATCTTAAATCAAATACATGAAAGTGAATTTAAATTTTCTTGTTTGTCTATTTTGGGATTGATTTAACGATGTATTGGTTGAATGAACTGATGCGTGATCTGACTGAATAATTAGATTTTCTGACAAATTAGTTAGATTAAAATAGTTTTTAACCCACTAACTTGCTATTTTTACCCCTCATATCAGATAATGGAATATACAGAATGGAGCGAATTATAGAATCTATAAAAAAAGAAATACAAATTTCGGACGAAACAATAGGCTTGTTGCGGGAGTTCTTGAAACCTATTGAGGTGTCAAAAAAAACATTGCTGATTGACCCCTTTACGAAAGATGGAAATCTTTATATAGTTGAACGGGGGATAGCACGTGCATTTACTGTAATTGAAGGCAAAGAGATTACGTCCTGGTTTAGCCAGGAGGGTGATCTGCTTTACTCTACAAATAGCTTTCATGGGAAGACTGAAGGATATGAGGAGGAAATGGTGCAGGTGCTGGAGGATTCATTGTTGTATTATATGCCTTTGTCCAGACTTGAGGAATTGTGTTATACCAATCTGGAGATAGCCAACTGGATACGCATTGTCCATCAAAAAGCGTTTTTACATATGGAAAGACGTCTGATTTATCGGTTTAATTATTCAGCAGAGGAACGATACAAAGACTTTCTGAAACGCCATTCACCATTATTTCATCGTGTTAATCTTGGCTATATTGCTTCTTATCTGGGAATGTCGCATGTGACTTTATGCGCATTAAGAAAATCCTGATGCTTTCTTTAAATACTTAAAAAAGAAAAAGCATGGCTTATTCGTAATTTTGTGTCCAAACTAAAACACAATCAATTATGAATAACACAAATTCTTCGAATATCAATCGGATCGTATGGGTTGATATTTTGCGGGTGCTAGCCATTTTTATGGTGATTTGTATCCATTGTTCAGATCCTTTTAATGTTTCGCCCGAAGCAAGAGCTAATCCCGATTTTAGTTATTGGGGAGCTTTGTATGGTTCCTTTCTACGACCATGTGTTCCGTTATTTGTTATGATTACCGGTATTTTATTGTTGCCGGTTTCTCAAACAGCTAACGTATTTTATAAAAAACGCTTGACAAGAATTCTTTTCCCTTTTCTGATCTGGTCGGTACTGTATAATCTTTTTCCGTGGATAACAGGCTTATTTGGTTTTAGTCCGGATGTTATATCAAGCGTTTTTGCATATGCTGGTCCGGATGCTTCTCAAAGTTTCGACGTTGCACTGAAAAATATACTTTTGATACCTTTAAAGTTTAATGTATATACAGTTCCTATGTGGTATTTGTATATGTTATTAGGACTTTACCTGTATATGCCGGTTTTCTCATCCTGGGTTGAGAAAGCTACTGTAAAAGAAAAACAATTCTACTTGGGATTGTGGTTTGTGACACTATTCCTGCCATTCTTATATTACTATTTCGCATCAGATTTGTTTGGATTAAGTCCATGGAATACTTTTGGGACGTTTTATTATTTTGCGGGCTTTAATGGTTACCTATTGCTAGGGCATTATATGAGGAATCATCTAAATCCGATGTCTTTAGGTAAAACGTTGGCTATATCTATACCTTTATTCCTTATTGGTTATTTTATTACCTATTTCGGATTTAAATCAATTACATCTAATCCGGTATGTAGTGAAGCTGATATGGAAATGTTCTTTTTGTATTGTTCGCCCAATGTTTTATTTATGACTGTAGCTGTATTCCTGTTGGTTCGTACTATCCGGATTAAGTCAGAAACGTTGCTGTCAGCTCTTTCAAATATTGCACAATGTGGACTTGGTATATATGTCGTACATTACTTTGTGGTTGGATTCTGTTATGCAGGAGCTGATGTATTGAATGTTCCTATTTCGATACGTATCCCTGTAACAGCTGTTTTTTCATTTATTATATCCTGGGCTTTTGTTGCTTTCTTTTTCCGCTTAATTCCGAAAGCTTCAAAATGGATATTCGGATAAGAGATAATTCGATCAATTTTTTTACCGGTATACTTGCAACTAGAGATGCGAGTATACCGGTTGTTTGTTTATTGTCGAGGAATTTGCTTTGATGATTGATGAAAAATTGATTTTTTTTTTGTGGTTGTTTATTCAGAAATCCAATAAGTTAGCGCTAGGTACCCCTAAATACAGTAAAAAAAAAGTCACTGGAAAATTTGCAGGTTCAAAAAAAACCGCTACTTTTGCACACGTAATCGAAACAATAACGGTTGACAAATATGCGAAAGTAGCTCAGTTGGTAGAGCATAACCTTGCCAAGGTTAGGGTCGCGGGTTCGAGTCCCGTCTTTCGCTCTCGTTAAATGCTCAGGTGGTGGAATTGGTAGACACGCTACTTTGAGGGGGTAGTGGG
>JBOFKE010000027.1:0-2425 GCA_051657185.1 Bacteroidales bacterium
AAGATGTAGCTAACACTTGTGTTTATCTTGCATCTGATTTATCTTCTTATGTTACAGGACAAACTATCCATGTTTGCGGTGGTATGAATATGTAATTCGAAAAAAAATCATAACTTTGAGGCTGCTTTGTATTTTGCAAGGCAGCCTTAATTTTTTATGTAAAGAAGCGATATGGAAGTTATTTTCGAAGATAATCATATCATCGTTGTTAATAAGAATTCATCTGAGATTGTTCAAGGTGATAAGACAGGTGATACTCCTCTTTCTGATATTGTTAAAGCATGGTTGAAAGAGAAATATAATAAACCCGGGAATGTTTTTTGTGGTGTAACTCATCGTCTGGACAGACCAGTGAGCGGGATTGTTATATTTGCAAAGACAAGTAAAGCTTTATCACGTTTGAATGAAATGTTTCGTGATGGAGATATTAAGAAAACTTATTGGGCAATAACCAAAAATGCTCCTGCCAATACAGACGGAGAGTTAAAGCATTGGCTTGTACGTAACGAAAAACAAAATAAGTCATATGCGTATGATGTAGAAAAACCAAAATCTAAATTGGCAATTCTTAATTATAAGTTGTTGGCTCATTCAGAACGTTACAATTTGTTGGAAGTTGATTTGAAAACAGGGCGTCATCATCAGATTCGTTGCCAGTTGGCTAAAATGGGTTGCGTGATTAAAGGTGATTTAAAATACGGAGCCGATCGTTCTAATCCGGATGGAGGTATTTCTCTTCATGCAAGACAGGTAACTTTTACTCATCCTGTATCTAAAGAAGTAATAACAATTGTGGCACCCGTGCCAAATGATGCACTCTGGAGAGAGTTCGAAAGACAAATGACGGAATAAAAAAAAGGAGTTGACCTAAAAAACGGTCGACTCCTTCTTCATTTACAATACTACACTATGAAAAACTTTAAAATCTTTGGTTAATAGAGAAACAACTCTCCGCTGTTTTCGAGTATGAGCTCTACAGGTCCTCTGTGTATTTCATTATAAAATGAGAACTAATGTCACAATTTTCGTATATCGACTTAATTTAAGTCTTAAGAATCAAAGAAGGGTGAGAATACACCACATTCTATTTGTTAGTGACCATTACGAGAGAGTTGTTCTTGTTTCTTTATCTATATAACAAGCTGATTTCTGTTTTTGTTTTGATCATAGCATAAAATCTTTTATTTTATTCGCTGATGAAGCTGCCATATCTATGATATTCATAGGATAAGCTTTGTTCTTTCAGGTAATTAAGTAATTCGATTCGACCTTCAGCCAATGGTTTGCCTGATGCAATATAAATCCCATTTGATGCCGCCATCTGGTAGATTTTATCGGAGTAATTAGAGTTGCAAGTTCTTAAACGTTCAAACTTGCAAGCATTACCAACGAATTCATCTTCATTCTCAATAACAACTTTAGCATGGCAAATCTCTGAAATACGATTTATACGATCCATATCTTTGTATTCAGAGCCAACGGAAATAGTTAGAGGTGTTTTGCATCCGTCTGCTGCCAGTGCAATTAAAGCTATATCTACAGGCTTATCATCCGGCATAACTCTTAAGCACATACTTTTCAAACCAATATAGCGGACATAGTTATGTTCACCTAAAAGCTTGTTGACATCAGTTTCCTTACAAAATATAGAATCATAGTTTGTACCATAGCTTATAATAGCCTGACGTATGCGGTTTACATCTGCCTGATCAGAGAATAGTGCCTGTATTTCCTGATAATACGGAACAGTTTCATTGGATACATTGCCGATTGCTTTTTCCGTAAACTTAACAAAGGATGAAACATAGTTTATTCCTCCCGCTTTTAAACCACCACCAAAGGCTGACCGTTTCATACCTCCAAATGGCTGTCTGTTTACGATAGCGCCCGTGATACCCCGATTTATATATAAGTTACCAGCTTCTATCTTAGCAGCCCAAAGTGAGCGCTCATCTTTATTTAACGATTGCAGTCCGGAGGTCAACCCGTACTCAAGCGAGTTTACATATTCTATACCTTGCTCAAGCGAGTCAATGCAAACTACAGATAAGAGTGGAGCGAATAGCTCATTTTCAAAAGTGAAATTGCCCTTCTTCACTCCCCATTTGACACACGGTTTAAGCATATATTTATTTTGATCTATAAATACAGGCGGCACTAACCATTCCTCTCCATTTTCTAATTGTAGACCAATACTTAGCTTTTCATTGCGGTTTGTGATCATTGGGCCAACGATATTGTTTAACTCCCATGGTGAGCCACATTGAAGACTTTCAACAGCATCTTTTAATTTTTTTCTGAATACAGGGTCATTGTACACTCCTTTTTCAAGCATCAGGAGAGAACAGGCAGAACATTTCTGACCGGCATTGCTGAATGCCGATGTTACGATATTCTGAATAGCATGATCCTGATCACCACACTC
>JBOFKE010000028.1:0-8686 GCA_051657185.1 Bacteroidales bacterium
GATTCGTTGTTGATCTCAAAGAGCGATGCTTTGAGACGAAGGACTTCTCGGGCTGCAATGTTTCCGTTTATGGCCTGGTTTTCATAAGCACGGATTAGCTTTTCCAGAGCTCTCTCCTGCTCTGAAAGAATCTCAGTGAGTGATTCGTTATACAAAAAATTCAGGATGAGGTTCCGGAATTCATATTTTAAACTGCGTAGTAGCTCTTCGAATTGACAGACCGCAATTTCTTTTGAAACTTTTTCGACTTCAACCAACTTGCTTCTCTTGCGTGCTAACGAAATCATTTGGCTCAACTCTACAGAAAACTCGATGTTATTGCCTGTTTTTCCGAATAAAGGAGGTATAACACTCTTTTCTCCGTTTCTCTGAGCTGCAGTACTCCAGAAACTGATGTTGCTGACTGATAAATTGGGATTTTCCCAAACTTTGGCTTGTGCAATGGCAGCATCTGCCATTGAGATCTGATATGATTCAGCCAGTATTTCAAGATTACGTTCAATAAATATGGCTTCAAGTTCCTTGGAGGAAAGCTTAATAACCTCTCTGGCAAGAGAGGCTATTAAGCCTGATGAAGAATAAAGAACGACCAATAACAGAATAATTCTTTTCATGACTTTTTATTTTGCCACAAAAATATATTCGTGTTATTAGTCGTTCCTTAGACTAACATTAGAAGTAGATTAGAATGTCGGTATAACTGATTTCAGCCGTGTTTATACTTAATCACAACTGTGCAGACAATCATATTCGGATGATTCCATTTCTATTGTAACATGTACGATATGATATTTCTCACTGATTGCGATAACCTGCGATTTAAGTGCCCGCTTATCTTTACTTTCAGTAACGATATGCAGCGTCATAATATGTGACTCACCATCCAGCGACCAGATATGCAGATCATGTATGGATTCGACTTCAGGAATTTGCATGATTTCATTCTCCAATGCCTCAGCATCTACACTATCCGGAATAGCTTGTAAAAGGACTTTGAATGTTTCACGGATATTCTTATAAACATTACTCATTACCCATATACTGATAGCTATAGATAATAACGGGTCCAGAACAGGTAAATCAACGAACATCATAGTAATGCTGACAATAAGTACGGCCACCCATCCTAGTACATCTTCCATGATATGAAGGAAGACGGCTTTCTCATTTAAAGAAGTTCCCTTTTTGAGTCTGAAAGCGGCGCTTCCGTTAATGATGATACCGAAAATAGCAAGCCACAACATACCTTTTGCATCAACACTTTCCGGAGCAGAGATACGTTTAATAGCCTCGATCAGTACATATACAGAACTAATACTTAATACACCGGATAAAAAAATAGATCCAAGTAATGAAAATCGCTTATATCCGTATGAATATTTATTGTCTCGTCCTTTTTTTGCTTTTTTCTGCAACCCCCAGGCTATACCGAGGGATAGAGAATCTCCGAAATCGTGAAGAGCATCTGACATAATAGCGATACTATTCGTTAAATATCCTCCGATGATTTCAACGATTACAAAAAAGCTGTTGAGAATAAATGCTACTGCAATATTCTTTGTATCTCCGTGTTCATGATTGTGATTATGTCCGTGATTGTGTCCCATGTGTCATACGATGTTTATTCCGAATAGATAAGTTTATTATTCTCTTTCAACTTGAATCCGGTCGATGCATTTTTCAGCAATTCATATTTCTTATCTTTCCAGACCTGACCGTCTTTACTTAATATGGGATGATTCTCCATTTCTGGAATGAATAATTCAACCTGAGAGGAGTCATTCGAAAATACAGCATAGCATGCATAGTTGCTGTTATTACTCAGTTTAACCCCACTCTCAAAAACACGAATACAATCTTTTTTTACTTCCGACCAGGTATAACCGGCAGATGCGATACATCCATGTTTATCTTTGTCCGATCCCGGCATATTCTTTGTATTTTCTTTATTATTCTTGCAACTGATACAGAATAACAGAGACAAGCAAATAAGCGAAATTGCTTTGATTTTTTTCATAAGAATATTATTTAATGATTTATATATATAACCTGATTGATCAATGGATCGTTCATCTTTTTAATCTTCTTTTGTTCATTTACTTACTGAGAAATCTTATATGTTGTAAAACAGCAAAAAGTTTTTCATATAAAAGTATGGTTGTGTATTAAAAAAGATATATTTGCGTATTGACTTTTTAAATGGTAGTATTATGGAAAACAAGAAAATTAAGTACAAAGGAAGACCATACCGTGTACATTCGGCTGTTTGTGAAAGTTGCAGAGATAAAATTATGTGCGTCGAGCATGATAAAACGCTTATTCAGCGATTCGTTGAAAATGAAGTAGCTTTTGGTTCTGAAAGTAATAGTCAGAATAAATTCCGAATGTTAGAAAATTGTTTGCAGATGATGAGTAAACACAAAGTCTGAAAAGAATCAGGTAAACTTTTTTGGTATTAAAAAGACATCCATCTCTATGTTCTTTACAAACATAAAGATGGATGTTTTTTTGTGATTTTATTTTTTGTAATCACCTGTGATTTTAATGACGCTGGCTCCTGGCTGGATAGTCAGGTTCTTTATGTTTATTTCAGCTGTGTTATTCGTTCCTGATGTAATCGTGATTGTTTCACCATTTTCTAATAAAACAGCTTTTGCGTTTGCATTGAATGTACAAGGGATTTGTAAAATACCGTTTTCAGGTTTTTCGTAAACAAAGAAATAAAGAGTATTATCCCCTTTGCGTGTAACACGTCCCCATTTGAATTCAATATCAAAAGGATTAGCACGTGTTTCATAAATCGCTTCACTGTTGATGTCCATCCATGCTCCGATTTCCTGAAATAAACGAATGCTTTCAGCCGGAATTGATCCATCAGGCTCAGGACCAATATTTAATAGGAAGTTTCCGCCACGACTTACAACATCAATCAATTCACGAATTAATTCGTCCGATGTTTTCCATTTCTGATTGTCTGCCGAATATCCCCAGGTTCCGTTTAGTGTCTGACATGCTTCCCAGTCACCGTCAATCCCTGTTGCCGGGATGTGATGTTCGGCTGTTGAGTAATCACCTTTCCATGTCGGAGTAACTTTAATTCCTCCTTCACTGATATGATTGTCCGAATGATAAAGACGATTGTTTTGAATAGCATTCGGATTTTTGTCGAAAAGAGTTTTCATTAATCGGGTTGCTCCCCAGGCATGATCTCCCTGGAACTTTGGCTGACTGAAATCCCACCATACCAAATCTACTTTGTAATTGGATGTCAGATCATCGAAGATATTTAAAAGATATTCTTTATACTTTTCATGATTACCGAATTTACGTTCTCCGCGTTTTTCAGCATCATAGTTACCTTGTGGATAAGAGATTCCTGAATTGGTAGGGTCATAGTCAGGGTGACTCCAGTCTAAAAGAGATACATAATAACCAGCCTTAATATCATATTCTTCACAAGCTTTTGCATACTCGTCTGCGATATTGACACCTTTCGTTTTCATAATATTGAAATCAGAATGTTTGGTGTCAAACATATTGAATCCTTCATGATGACGGCTGGTCATAACGATGTATTTGCAACCGGACTCTTTTGCTAGTTTCACCCACTCGGTAGCTTTGCCTTCTTTTGGCGTAAATTTAGGCAGAGCTTCAGCAGCGTATGTATCATTATCCAGACCTGATTGCATTTGGATCCATTCAACGCATCCTTCGTATTTCTTACCTTTTACTTCTCCGGCAAGTCCTGAATATAAGCCATAATGAACAAACATTCCGAATTTTCCGTCTCTCCACCATTTCATTCTTTGATCACGCGCTTCTTTCGTTTCGAATGGAGCTCCTTCATTCAAAGGGGCTTCTTCTTCAGTCGCAGCGGGAATAAATTTATCGGCGAATTGTTTGTATGCATTTGCACTGACTCCATCTTGCAGAATACCACCCATAGCAAGACGTTTACCTGCATCTTTTAATTCTGTCTGGAGAGACTGAATTTCTTCGAGATCCGTTTTAAACGGAGCCGGACAACTAGCCTTTGTTAAAGCTAATATTATATTTACCTGTGGATCTTTGGCTGCTTTCTTTTGAATTTTATTTAATTCAACAATTGCTGCGGGTAGCTGTTTAGGCGTTTTTACATCGCTCAACGTGCGGATTGCAGTTGTGTAAATGGTCTTCATTTTGCTAAATCCCTTTTTTGTGGGAGTATTGGCATAAGTAAGAATGCTTATACTCAATAGGAGCAGTAGCGAAAAATGCTTTAGTTTCATCATAAATTTGGTGTTAGTGGTTTCTGATTATTATTAGTCAGTTACTTAGATTTTAAAAGTTGCATTATTTCGATTAAATTTAGGGTTTATCCGATTAATACAGTAAACGAATATATAAATTCTATTTCTTTTAGTAAGTAAAAGATGAGGTGAAGTGTGTGTTATTTAGTTAAAAATAAATGATGTTGAGGAATTTAAATATTTCGACAACAATGGGTCATTGCTTCTTAGTGAGTAAAACAATAAAGCCATTGATTCTATTTATCAGATAGATAGAATCAATGGCTTTGTATCGTATAATGAATAAACTTAGTTACTGAATATTGATTAATTTATGCGTTTGAAGACTTAACCTCCATTGAGGATGGCGTAGTATGTAATCAATAACTTCTTTTGTATTTTCTCCTGAGCAGGGTTGCAGAAAGTGATATCTGGCTGGTGTCTGAAGCCATAATTCAGGATTCTTCCCTGTGAAAACAAGTTTTAGTTCATCAATTCGTTGCAAACAGACTTTCCCACCTTCTTTCGGAGAACAGGTGATCCAGTCAATGTGATGAGGTAGTGTTTT
Source organism: Bacteroidales bacterium (assembly GCA_051657185.1). Taxonomy (GTDB): domain Bacteria; phylum Bacteroidota; class Bacteroidia; order Bacteroidales; family UBA7332; genus UBA7332. The sequence continues at coordinate 4,837 of JBOFKE010000028.1, forward strand.
TGTTCCGTTCGTTTCGATGCAAATATATTTGCCGGCAGCGTGTAACAAGTCGATAAAATCCTGATCTATCCAAAGAGAAGGTTCACCTCCTGTAAGAACGATCTGATTGCAGGGATAGCTATTAATCTGTTCGAGGATTTGCTCGTCACTCATTAAAGTACCTGTTTCATGCTCTGTGTCGCAGAAAGAGCATTTGAGATTACATCCCGAAAAGCGTATAAAAACGGAAGGAGCTCCTGTATAATAACCTTCACCCTGAAGGCTGTAGAATATTTCATTAATCTTTCTCATAGATAGCCGTATTTCCTTCTGATTCCTGGATTTCAACTTTAAAACATGTGGGGATTTGATCGCAGATCCATTTTGCCATATTTTCGGCTGTAGGATTCAGAGGAACAATGTCGTTAATGTTTTTGTGATCCAGTTGATCCATCACAACTTGTTTGATGTGAGTAAAATCGACTACCATCCCATCTGCATTTAATTCGCTGGAGCGGCAATAGACTGTAATAATCCAGTTGTGACCATGAAGTTGCTCACATTTACTTGGATAGGAGAGTGACAGGCTATGAGCTGCGGAAACCTCCATTCTTTTGATGACTGTGTACATTGAAAAAAAAGTTTAGTATTCATTCAGTGGATTTAATGTCACCTCAATCCGCGATAAAGATATAGAATTTTTGTGGAAGATAAAATAGGCGTGTATTTAGAGACTAAGTCTAAATCGAATATTCGCTCGCACTATTTTTGAACTCCCGTAAAAGCAAGACTCTACGTATAGTTATCAGCCAATCTGGAAACATCTCCGGAATTGGCTGATAATCTATTTTGAATCGGGCTCTTATTTGTAATGGGTTTATTCGGGATCAAAACTCATTTTCGACATGCCAAGTGGTGTTGCCCCCGTTTTCAACTCAGGTGTGAATGCTGAATATTTGATAGGAGTAGGCAGATATATTGTTTCTCCAAAGCTACTGGATAGGGTTCTCAATAAAGAAGGTGATATTTCTTTAGGCGGATTGGGTAGCCCTTTTATTTGCTCTTCTGTATAACACCCTAAATCTTGTATCCACATAGTTATACGAGCTAAATCGACATGTACATGATAACTTCCGCCTTCAGAGGCTCTTCTTTTTAAAGTTTCCATTACACCTGCAGTACCTAAAATGGCGGCTATCGAGTCGTTTAATAGATATGAAGGAGGAAGCTTAGGCGAATCGTAGCTGCCTTCCCTGATTGCTGCACCGGTAGCAGAGGATGCTAACTGATCAAAACCTCCCCGGTTACTCCATTCTCCATGTAATCCCCAGGCTCTGAAATCCAGAATGATCAGACCCGGGCGTTTCTGTGCAAGTTTTTCAGGAGTAAACCCTTTTTTTTCCAGATTCATGTAACTGTTTATATAGATATCTGATTTTTCGATAATCTCATAGAACGCCTTTACCTCTTCAGGATTATCTAAGTTACAATAGGCTGCTTTTTTACCGATATTCGTTTCTGCAATCATCCAGTTCGGATCAGGGTGTAAAGGAGATGATATATGAAGAACATTAGCTCCTGATTCTGCCAGATTTCTTGCTGCTACAGGTCCTGCAATAACATGTGTATTATCTAAAACATTAATACCGGCTAAAGGAAGAGTAACATTCTCTAAAAGCTGAAAATCTTCTTTTGGAGATTCTCCAATCTTTGTTATTGTAAAAAGAGGAGTCGAGCGCAGAATTTTACCCTGAGGATGATTCTCCCACTCCTCTCTGGTTCTGACTATAGCAGCAGTTCCTCCCTTACTGCAAATGGCGTCTTCAAGTTCTTGTGCCGTAAAATTAAGTGTAGCTTTAGCTATTTTTTCTTTGATAGGTGGACAGTCTAATACACTGCAGACAATATCCCTTAATTCGGGATAAATCATTACGTAAAAAATCCACTTATCATCTTTTGTTTTATAAAAGGAGCTGTTACCTAAAAGTAGAGGATCTTCTGCCATCGCTGCGACCGGATAACCACTCACTTTTGTCAATACTCCTTCCATTAACTGATTTAAGCTGGAATGAATATCAACATCAATAGTAACAGGTTCGCCAGTCCTGTGTTTCCATATTTTTGCAGTACTGTAACCCATTATGGCATGAGCTATAGTAGTCGCTTCTGCAATCGGATTTTTAGAAGCAATAACAGGGCCTTTTCCATAGATATTCAGTGTAATATCAGAAGAGTCGTCATTGATGTTTAATTCAGTTAGAATTTTGTTGACATTGTTTCGCAAATCTATTTTCATAATTTATTATTTATATAGTTCTTTATCTTACTAAATAGTGGGCTATCCTGACTAATAAATAACTGATTTAATATTTCGAAATGATCAGCATTTTCAATATTATAAATTGAAGCTTTATGTCCGAATTCTTTCAATTTTGTATAATAGTTTGTCGATTGTTCAATTAACTCATTCATTTCAGCTCCTCCATAATATAGGTGAATGTCGGGTGAGTAGCTAGATCCCTCCGTTATCTTTTTTATGGGGCTGAGTTTTGTGATTTCTTTTTCATTTAACTGTAAGGCTTTTCCAACTACCTTCGTTTTAGCTATAGGAGTAAGATCAAACAAGCCGCTGATTGGAAATACGGCTGTATTTATGATAGGGTGATCCTTTGATAAAGCTGCTAAATGTCCGCCTGCTGAATGTCCGCTTAAAAAAACAGGTGTTTCGGAACTGATTCCGGATTTATTAGACAGGTAAGTTTGAACATGATCTAAGGCACGTCCTATTTCTCCCGCAATAGCTGTCATTGTTACACGTGGTAGCGTGTCATTATTTAATTTATTTTCCTTTGTCAGATCGTATTCAATCAAAATGAAATCTATATTATTTTCTAAAAACCATTTACCGACAAACGCATAACTTTCCTTTAGGCCGCCTTGCCAATAACCACCATGGATAAATATAAAAACCGCATTAGGTTTATCATAGGCCGGATTACTGAAATAGTCGAATGTTTCACGTTTAGAAAGACCATATGGTATATCTTTTTCTTTTAAGTAGGTCTCGTAAACGGGAATACTAAGATTTGAAAAGTTTTCAATATCAGCCAGAGCTTTTGATTTGCCAACATAATCATATATGTCATAAGGCTCAGCATTTTTGTTTTGTGCCAACGTAATAAAAGTTGTTAGTAACAAAAGTGCAATCAGGTTCATTGATCTTTGTATGTTCATATAAGTTAAAGTTATAGGTGTTAGAAATTTAATTCTTATTAGTTTATAGATTTAATAATGGCGTTAATGTATTTGTAATTAGTAAAATACTCATTTTGGTTACTACATTCTTAAATTAATTATATGGGCAAAAATAGGAATATTGAATTTGTTTTGCAAATAAATGATACAAAGTAAGAAGCTGGTTAAATTTTAAATATTGTAAAGCGGCTGATAATTAAATTATTAGATCTTTCTGAGTCGTACAGCGATATGACAATTGGAAATGGGGACTTTGGGGAGAGTTAATCTCCTCCCGGAGTGTGCTTGGTTTGAATGAATCGGTGAAAAGATTGACTTATTTACCGAAAAGATACGGTGTATCTTTTTGGATTGACTTTTACTGAAAAAAGTTGACAGGTTAATGAGTTAATTATACCAGATACCATCGCGGAGACGCTTACAAACAATCCTATTTATCGGATCAAGTCAAAAAGTTGTGGGAGCAGTCGAAAAAAAATAACTTTGTCAGATAGAAATCGAATGTATTATGTCTCAAACTATAGATTATTCAGCTCTTTTATCATGTTTTCTTCCTGAAGGAATTTTAGACTATTTTCAAGTTACCCATTATGAGTTTACGAATACAGTATTCCGT
>JBOFKE010000029.1:0-1643 GCA_051657185.1 Bacteroidales bacterium
TATTAAAAGCTGTTTTTTATAAAGAGTGGATTAAGACCAAACTTGTATTTTGGCTTTTCATGGCTATTTCTATTGCTTATTTACTTTATAACATCGGTATCTGGTATCGTGTAGATACAGTTAAAGGAGCCGGACATCTTTGGGACATTGTTCTCAGCCGGGATACAATCTTTATTCAGAATTTCCGCTTTGTCCCGATTGCATTTGGTGTTATTCTTGCGCTATTTCAATATACACCCGAAATGCGCGAAAGACGTCTGAAACTGACACTTCACCTTCCTGTCAACCATACCAGCATGACATGGATGATGCTCTCTTACGGTGCTTCCATCTATGGAATTTATACTTTGCTGCTTATGGTATTTACTGCTTCTGCGGCATGGTATTACTTCCCGTCAGAAATCATAAGCCGTATTCTTGCAACTACTTTTGTTTGGTTCATAGCCGGTATGTGCAGCTACTTTCTGACTGCGCGCATCGTGCTCGAAGAAACCCGCAAATACAGTATCATCCATTTTCTGATCTCCTTAATGATTGTAGCTTTTTTCTTTATTAATGATATCCCCGGAAGCTACACATCTTTCATTCCGCAAGCTATCTTATTATGCTTGCTCACTGCAACCTGGACAATTTTTTCAATTGACCGGTTCAAATACGGAGTAAGGGATTAATGCACAATTAGACTAAATAGAAGAACAAATGAAACGTATATTACATATTTTATTCTGGGCCGTAATGATCGGATTGTTTGCGCAGTTTCTGCCATCAATCTATAATTATGTTTTCGTAAAAGTACCCAAATCAAATTTTACACTTTATAGTAGTGTCAGCAATGAGTTCGTACATCTTAAAAGTACCGATACCGGAATGATCCGAGAGAATATTGCAGGAACAAAAAATTACACAGAAAGTCAGTTTGATTCTATCCTGCCTTTCTTTTATTTGAGGCAGTTGGTTTCAGAAGGTCGTTTTCCGGACTCTATTAATGGCAAAGCTACACCAATGAAAGAAGCTCAAAGATATAACTTTATGTTTCGTTACACCCCTACCGAATACTTCAAAGAGCGTATCGATTTATACCCTCTTTTCGAATCGATGTCCGGTCGGGTTGACTTAAAGATGCCTGACGATTTTATGCGAATCAATAAAGACGGTGTATGGTTTCTTGTCGCTGAAACAAACAGTACAGATACTGAAAAATCGGAATTATTTACCAATACGTTCATCAAAGAAGGTTTTAAGTTTCCGGCAAGTAATATCTGGGGAAATCCCTCACCAAAAAAAGAATATGACGAAGGTTATTTCATCAAAGATGCAGAAGATAAACTCTTCCACCTTAAAATGATGAGAAATCGTCCGTTTATTCGTGAAGTATCACAACCCGAGAATCAGAATATTGAATGGTTCAATGTAACAGAGTTTCGCAACCGAGCATTCTTCGGGGTTGGATTCGATAAGAATGGTAACGTTTATATGTTACAAAAGCCAGGATATGACTGGGTCAAACTACCTGTAGCTCCTTTTGATATTCAAAAGGACCGCATGCTTATCGTTGGGGAACCGATCAACTGGACCATACATACAACACAGGGAAACACTAATAACTATTATGCAATCTCAGCAACAGACTATTCCGTTACAGA